>DASSLE010000045.1:0-9117 GCA_035689725.1 Pseudolabrys sp. | reverse complement strand
ATCGGGCGGATATCGACTTGCGATCGTGGTAGGAACGCCACGGCGCCGTCGAGATCGACGGTGAAGCCGCCTTTGACCTGGTTGAAGATGACGCCCTGGACCTTTTCGCTACTGTTAAATGCCTTTTCCAGCTTCCCCCAGCTCTCCTCGCGCCGCGCCTTGTCGCGCGACAGCACCGCCTCGCCGAGCGCATTCTCGACGCGCTCGAGATAGACTTCGACCTCGTCTCCAACCTTGAGAGCGGCCTGCCGTCCGGGCCCGGTGAATTCACGTAGGGCCACGCGTCCTTCCGTTTTCAGACCGACGTCGATGACGGCGAATTCCTTTTCGATGCCGACAACTTTGCCCTTGATGACGGAACCTTCTTGAAGGTTTCCGCCGCCAAAAGTTTCATCGAGCAACTTGGCGAAGTCTTCACGCGAGGGTGCAGTAGCGGTGGCCATGGGGTCTCCTGTTTGCGGTGCGCCGGCGGGTTTGAATGGCGTTCCAATTGCGCGGGCCGAAGGTCCCGCAGACCAACGGCGACCCCCGGAAATCCCGGATGGCCGGCGCTAAATACCGTGCTTTCGGAACGGTGGTTCGATCAGGCGCGCTTTACGCAAAGGCTCGAGCGGGGCTTTGTCCTCCAACACGAGGCGCGGTCAACCGCGCCCTCGGCCCGCTCGGGTGGCCTCGACGATGTCGATGGCGGCCCGGATTGCCGCGTCTATATCCAAATGTGTGGTATCGAGCAAGTGTGCATCCTGCGCTTGTTTTAGGGGTGCGGCGTCGCGGTTTTGGTCACGTTCGTCTCGTTTGCGGATATCGGCCAACACCTCAGCCTCATCGATATTCCGACCCTGCACCTTGTATTCGGCGGCGCGGCGACGGGCGCGGACCTCGGGCGTCGCAGTGACGTAAACCTTAACGTCGGCATTGGGGCAAATGACGGTGCCAATATCGCGGCCATCGAGCACCGCCCCCGGTGGCTTGGCGGCGAACTCGCGCTGGAACGCGACCAATGCCGCGCGGACCTCAGGAATTGCAGAAACGATCGAAGCAGCCTCACTAATGCTATAGGCCTTGAGCACGACTTCATCGAAACGCGAGGGATCGAGCGCCTTGGCGGCGGCAACTGCAGCGCCGACATCGTTCGGACCTCGCCCTTCATCAATGAGCGCCTTGGCAACGGCGCGATAGATCAGGCCAGTGTCGAGGTGGCGTAAGCCATAGTGAGCGGCTAGCCGCTTGCCGAGCGTCCCCTTGCCCGACGCTGCCGGCCCATCGATAGCGATGATCATGTCAGGTCTGCGCCAATCGAACGCATCAAATCGACGAAGCCCGGAAAGCTGGTCGCGATGACCGCGCTATCGTCTATGCGCACCGCATTCTCGCTGGCAAGTCCCATCATCAAGGCGGCCATAGCGATACGGTGATCCATGTGCGTCTTCACCTCGCCGCCACCACCCGGGCGGCCCTTGCCTTGAACGATCAGATCGTCGCCTTCAATTTCGACCGCGACACCGTTGGCGCGCAACATGTCGGCGGTTGCCACCAGCCGGTCGGATTCCTTCACGCGCAACTCTTTCAAGCCGCGCATCCTCGTAATCCCTTCCGCGAAGGACGCAGCGATTGCCAGAATGGGATACTCGTCGATCATCGACGGCGCGCGCTCGGGCGGTACATCCACACCCTTAAGCGCAGACGTGCGCACGCGTAGATCAGCGACTTCCTCTCCGCTATCGTCGCGCTTTTCCAGCGCTTCGATGCTGGCACCCATCTCGCGCAAAGTGGTCAGCAAGCCGGTACGCAGTGGATTGGTCATCACCGCCTCAAGGATCAGTTCGGACCCCGGCACGATCAGCGCCGCGACCAGAGGAAATGCCGCCGACGAAGGATCCGCCGGCACCAGCACATTCGCCGGCTCAAGCTCGGGCTGACCTTGCAGGACAATTCGACGCCCATGATCGCCGTGCGGCTTGCTGCTGACCTTTGCGCCGAAATGCTTCAGCAATCGTTCGGTGTGATCGCGCGTCGCCTCTGCTTCGATCACAGTTGTCTCACCCGGCGCAGCGAGCCCAGCAAGCAGCACCGCCGATTTGAGTTGCGCTGACGGCACCGGCGTTTCGTAAACGATTGGAATTGGGTCAGCTGCGCCATGCACCGTCAGCGGCAATCGTCCGCCATCGGCGACCTGAACGACGCGCGCGCCCATCTTCTCCAGTGGATCGAGCACACGGCGCATGGGCCGGCTGCGCAAGGATTCATCGCCATCAAACGTAGCCATTACCGGCGCACCCGCAACTGCGCCGATCACCAGCCGACAGCCGGTGCCTGAGTTGCCAAAATCGAGCGTGCCGGCTGGCTGTGCGAACCCGCCGACGCCGACACCAAGAACGCGCCAGCCATGATCACCGGCACGCTCCACACGGGCGCCTAACGCCCGCATGGCGTCGGCCGTATGCAAGACGTCCTCGCCTTCCAGCAGCCCGGAGATGATGGTTTCGCCAACCGTAAGGGCCCCCAGGATCAGGGCGCGGTGGGAAATCGATTTATCGCCCGGTACCCGGACGCGGCCCTGCAGGGGCCCGCTATGACGGGCAGTTAGCGGCATTAATTCTGCAGGGTTCACCGGCGGTATCCTTAAAATCTGCGCCGTCCTACCACGCAGCCGCGCGCGCCGTCATCCCGCCGCTTTTGGCGTCGCCAAGCGTGGCTGCGCTATTGACAGGGGCCTTGCAACTAGCCAAGTGAAGCACCGATTTAAAGGACCCTGCGAGGAACCTCGACTGTGGCGAAACCCGATCTCGGCACCAAGCGCGTCTGTCCCGATACCGGTCGTAAATTTTACGATCTCAACAAGACGCCGGTGATTTCACCTTATACAGGCAAAGTTGTACCGATCGCCGCCCCGACGCCGCCACGCGCGCGGCCCGAACCGGCAGCAGCGGCACGGCCAGCGCCGGTGGTGCCAACTGAAACCATCTTACCGGAGACCACGGACGCCGAATTTGTTTCGCTCGAGGATGCCGAAGCCGAACAGCAGGGCAAGAAGCCAGCCGGCGCGGACGCCACTGCCGCAGCAGGCGAAGAGGAAGAAGTCGAGATAGGCGACGAGAGCATGGATGATGCCGCCTTCATCGAAGAACAGGAAGAAGGTGACGCCGACGTGACTGATATCATCGGCGAGTCGATCGAGAAGGAAGAAGAAACCTGAATACGTTCGTCGCTTACCGAAGGCGGCGATCGATTTTTCCGAATTGGGGCCATAGCTCAGATGGGAGAGCGCGTGAATGGCATTCACGAGGTCGGCGGTTCGATCCCGCCTGGCTCCACCAACCTTCGCCGTTTCCGGCAAGCCGCCCAACCGGGCGGCTTTTTTGTTGTTCGTGCTGCGCGCAAACCAGTGCTGACAAGTGACGCCACGACATTGCATGATGGCGGCACGAGGGGACCCACATGCAAGGCAAGATCGCGCTCGAGGAACATTTCGCCATCAAAGCGACGCTCGGCGATTCGCAAGTCTTTGGCGGGCATGTCTGGAAGGACCTAAGCCATCGCCTGCTCGACATCCAGGACACGCGGTTAGGCAAAATGGACAAGTACGGGATCGAAATGATGATCCTGTCGCTGAATGCCCCGGCGATCCAGGCAATCCACGACGTCAAGACTGCGATCGCGGTGGCAAAGCAGGCGAACGATGTGCTGGCCGGCGAAGTACGCAAGCGGCCCGGCCGTTTCGCTGCCTTCGCCGCGCTGCCGATGCAAGATCCTGAAGCGTCAACCGTCGAGCTCACGCGCTGCATTAAAGAGCTCGGAATGGTCGGTGCACTGGTGAACGGGTTTTCGCAAATCGGCAGGCCGGACAACGTCACTTACTACGATCTGCCGCAATACCGGCCGTTCTGGCGCATGGTCGAAGCGCTCGATATTCCGTTCTATCTTCATCCGCGCAATCCGCTTCCAAGCTGGACGAAATTCTACGAGGGCCACAACTGGATGCTCGGGCCGAACTGGGCCTTTGCCGCGGAAACAGCAGTGCATGCGCTGCGCCTGATCGGCAGCGGTTTGTTCGACGAGTGTCCGCGATTGAAGATGGTGCTCGGCCATATCGGCGAAGGCATTCCCATCTACCTTTGGCGCATCGACAATCGCAATGGCTGGATGAAGGCACCGCATAAATATCCGGCCAAGCACGGAGTGGCGCACTACTTCCGCAAGCACTTCCACCTCACCACATCAGGAAATTTCGACACGCCCGCGCTCGTCAATGCGATAACTGTGATGGGCGCCGACCGCGTGATGTTTTCGGTCGATTGGCCGTTCGAGGACGTTGGTGAAGGCGCACAGTGGTTCGATAAGGCCGAAATCAGCGAGGCGGACCGGGCGAAAGTCGGCCGTGCCAACGCGATCAAGCTGTTCGGATTACAGCTGCGCTAATGCATGCGATAACGTTCAACTGCCTTCTTGTCCCAGACCATGCCATTGCCGGAACGTGAAGGCGTCACGGCATTCCCATCGACGATTGCGAGCGCCTCCTCGACAAGGACGTTCGCCCAGTCGACATATTCAAGGAAATGACAAGTGGGCGTGATTGCGAGCAGATGCGCACTCACTTCCGGAAAAAGATGTGACGACATTTGAATATGGTTGGCGGCGGCGATCTCGGCTGCCTGGCGCCAGCCGGTGACGCCGCCGATGCGTTCAAGGTCGGGCATCACATAGTCGGATGCACGGTGTTCGAGCGCGACCGTCATCGCGGCCGGAAGCGAGAAGTTCTCGCCGATTTGGATCGGGACTTCAAGTTCGCGCACAAGTTTCGCTGCACCGACGTAATCGTCGTGGCGGATCGGCTCCTCCAGCCAATAAATGTTTTCGGCGTCAAGCGCGCGCCCACGTACGAGCGCTTCCTCGACAGTGAGCGCCTGGTTGTAGTCGACCATGAGCGCAACATCGTCGCCGATGCGTTTGCGCACCGCGTGCACGGCCGCAATGTCGGTTTCGAGTGTCGGATAGCCGAGACGGAGCTTGATCGCGCGGAAGCCACCTCGGAGCAGTTTCTCCGCTTCGTCTGCAAGCGCGCCGGGATCGTCCATTAGACCGAGGCCGCAACTGTTGTAGGCGGGAATTGGACGCGGTTCGGCTCCAAGCAGGGTAGCAAGCGGCACGCCAGCCGCGACCGCGAGCGCGTCCCAACAAGCAGTGTCGAAGCCTGCCATCGCCATCCGCACGATGCCTTGTACGCCGATCAGCGCGAAGCGCCGCGCGAGCTTCGCCCAAAGTTCCGTCGGTGCAATCGCGTCTCCCTTGACGACGCGTTCGACTTCGCCAAGCAGGCTCATGATCGCCGGCGCGGCCGCGCGCAGATAACAAAACACGTAGGTGCGCCCTGTGACACCTTCCTCTGTATCCAGGTCGATCAGGAGAAGTGGCACCTGGCGAAATGCGCCTACGCTGGTGCCCAGCACAAAATTGGGTGGAACTTCGACCGGAGTAGCGCGAACCGAGCGGACGGTGAGCCGCGGAATTGTGGGCTGTTTAGGCATGTAATATCCGATCGGACGCCAATTATATCGTCATTGGAGCCGAATTCTCGTTGTTCTTGAACCTTTAACCCATCCTGCCCATATTAGCAGCGACCGGGCGGCAGTTGCCGCACGGTTGGGGTGCCTGAAAGGGGCCCCGTCAAAGTCGCTTCAAGCGAGGGCTTTGAGACCAATGTCGCGAGTTCCGTCCCTGTCCAGCCCGTTCCTCCTGGGTTTCGATGAGATCGAGCGCGTGCTCGATCGCGTTGCCAAGGGGGCCGATGGCTACCCGCCTTACAATATCGAGCGGTTGCCGCGTGACGGGCAAAACCCGGAGCGGCTGCGTATCACGCTCGCCGTTGCCGGTTTCACCCGCGATCAACTCGATGTCAGCATTGAGGAAAGCCAATTGGTGATCCGCGGGCGGCAGCAGGATGACAAGACCCGCCATTACCTCCACCGCGGCATCGCCGCGCGCCAGTTCCAGCGCACCTTTGTGCTGGCCGACGGCATGGAGGTGATGGGCGCGGATCTAAGAAATGGCCTGCTGTCGATCGATCTCGTCCGGCCACAGCCGGAACGGATCGTGAAGACGATCTCGATCAACGAGCAAGAATGACGGACTCGTGAAGCAGGACTCGACCGCGTCAAGCGTTGAATCAGAAAAGGAGTCGAGGGCCATGACCAACGACAAACACACTGAACCGAACACGACTCATCCGGTGATCACCCAGGAAGCGCTGGCGCAACTCGGCGACGGTCGCTTGGCCTACGTCAAGACGATTCGCTCCGAAGATGTCGCCAGCCTGTTCCCGCAGGCGCCGAAGATTGCGCCCGGCATCAAACTATTCGCGCTGCATGCGGCCGACGGCACGCCGATCATGCTCACCGATACGCGCGAAGCCGCGCTCGCAAACGCGTGGAGCCAAGAGCTCGAGCCGGTCAGCGTGCACTGACTGCATACTACGAAAATTAAGCGGCGCTACTCGCCGGCGGCGTCGCCAGCACGGCATAAAGCGCGTCAGCGTCGCTCGATTCGCGTAAGCGGTGCGCGACCTCTGGATCGCGCAGCTGCCGGGCGACGCGTGCCAACGCCTTGAGATGGTCGGCGCCGGCAGCTTCCGGCGCCAACAGCAGAAAAATCAGATCGACCGGCTGATTGTCGAGAGCTTCAAAATCGATCGGCTTGTGCAGCCGCGCGAACAGACCGACCAACCTGCCAAGTTTTGGCAGCTTGCCGTGCGGGATTGCTACGCCGTTGCCTACAGCAGTCGAACCGAGCTTCTCACGTTGAAGAAGAATCTCCAGAATCGCCTTCTCACTCTGGCCGGTGAGTTCCGCAGCACGCGTGGCCAGTTCCTGGATCGCCTGCTTCTTGCTGTTAACCTTGAGAGCCGGAATAACCGCGTTTGGCGCGACGAGGTCGGTGAGCGTCATGGACATGACCAATGATCGGGGAGAATGGCGCCGGGCTGCAAAGGGGGTGTTGAAGGCGGCGGACCATAAGAGTGGTCCGTCCCGCCGTCAATGGGCGAAGTCATCCTATGATTGCCGATTTTCCTGGCATTTCCAGGTGTTTTCAACCGCCGCGACGGGCCTGATGGTCCTTGCGGCGGCGTTTGTACCGTCGCAATCGCTTTTCGATGCGAATGGCAGCTTGGTCGGCACTGTCATAGGCGTCTGGAGCCATCCCTTCAGCTTCGAGCAATGCGCCTGAATCCAGATGCAGTACGCATTCGGTGCGGAAGCCAAAACCCTCTTTCCCAACAGTGGCATGGCCTGAATAGCCGCCGCGGAAATATTTCGAGGTTGCCTCTTCGACTCGTTCAGTAATTTTTCGTTGCAGCGCTGCGCCGATGCTGATGTTCCGTCCTGAAACGCGTAAAGGCATTTTTGCCTCCATGGACGCACGCAGGCGCCCGTTGGTCCGTCCGGCACTAAAGATTTCAACTTAGAAATGTTCCGGACGTGTATCAAGATGCGTGTGTTTAGGCGCCGGCAGTCAGTTTTTCACGCCGCCGCTGCACCGAGGAAGGGATCCGCATCGCCTCACGGTACTTGGCGACGGTACGTCGCGCGATATCAACGCCGGCGTCCCGCAGCTTCTCGACAATGGTATCGTCCGACAACACATCCTCGGCGCTCTCATCGTCAATCAATTGCCGTATGCGATGGCGTACCGCTTCAGCAGAATGCGCCTCTCCACCATGGGCGTCAGCAATCGCTGAGGTAAAGAAATATTTCAATTCGAAAATACCGCGGCTGGTTGCCATGTATTTATTGGCGGTAACACGCGAGACGGTCGACTCGTGCATGCTGATGGCATCGGCGACGGTCTTCAGATTGAGCGGCCGCAGATGCTGCACGCCTTTGGCAAAGAAGCCGTCCTGCTGCCGCACGATTTCGCTCGACACTTTTAGAATGGTCTTGGCGCGTTGATCGAGCGCGCGCACCAACCAGGTCGCAGTCTGCAGGCATTCGGTGATATAGGTCTTCTCTTTGTCGTTGCGGCTCGTTTTCGAAACTTGCGTATAGTAACGTTGATTAATAAGCACTTTCGGAAGCGTGTCGGGATTGAGCTCCACCTGCCAGGTGCCGTCCGGTGCGGTACGCACAAATACGTCTGGAACGATCGGCTGCAGCGTCGTGGAGCCGAACGCCAATCCTGGCTTGGGATTAAGCGTGCGGATCTCGGCAATCATGTCAGCGAGGTCTTCCTCATTGACACCGCAGAGGCGACGCAGGCCGGCGAGATCGCGTTTGGCCAGGAGATCGAGATGATCAACCAGCGCTCGCATCGCGGGGTCGTAGCGATCCCGTTCTTTAAGCTGGATAGCGAGACACTCTGTTAGATTGCGAGCGCACACGCCCGACGGGTCGAATGTTTGCAAGACGGCGAGCACAAGCTCGACGTCACTGCGCCGGGCGCCAAGTTTTTCAGCTACAGTCTCGAGATTGCCGGTGAGGTAACCGGCTTCATCAACCATATCGATTAGGTATTGCCCGATCATGCGGCCTGCCGGATTCGAAATCGACAGCGCCATCTGTTCGGCCAGGTGATCGGCGAGCGTCGTCTCGGCCGAAACAAAGGCTTCAAGATTGTAGTCTTCGCTGCTACCTGAACTTGCGCCTGAACATTCCGAATAAGCCGGCGCTTCTCTCAGCTTTGTGGTCTTTTCCCCGCTGTCGTCGGGAAATACATTTTCAAGCTCGGTACCTAATCCTTGCTCCATGGAGCTGCGGCTGGTCTCGAGATCGGCTCCAATCCAGTCGGAAGCTCCGGAATCACCTTTTTCATTAGTCTCGGACGCAGCGCTGTTAGCCTCGGCGCCTGGCGTCGGCGGATCGTCGTCGCTCGCGCGCTCAAGCAGCGGATTGCGTTCAATCTCGCCTTCCACATAGGCCGCCAGATCGAGGCTGGAGAGCTGCAGCAGCTTGATGGCTTGCATCAGCTGCGGCGTCATCACCAACCCTTGCGTCTGGCGAAATTCCAATCTTTGTGACAGCGCCATAAGATTTCCGGTCGGAATTGGTCCAATTCTTGCTTGTCTATAGCAGGTCGTCCGCGCGGGCGATATGTCATTAAGTAGCGCGGCATTGCACAAATGTTGTG
>DASSLE010000044.1:0-3042 GCA_035689725.1 Pseudolabrys sp. | reverse complement strand
TTGGGTACTTTTCCCCGGGGCGCAGCGTTGCATACCGCAAGTCGGATGCTGCCGACTTGCGGTATGTAAAATAGAGCCCTGTGTGTGGTGCGCTGCAGACCCCGGGAGGGCGGTATTGTGAAACGGTTCCGGATCTGCGGTTTACCGCTGGCGCGCTTCACCGCGTCCGGGACAAGAGGGGAGTCATGATCGGCCGTCTCAATCATGTCGCCATTGCGGTGCGCGATATCGCAAAAGCTTCCAAGGTCTATCGTGACACCTTGGGCGCGGAGGTTTCGGTGAAGGTTCCGCAGCCCGAGCACGGCGTCTCAACGGTTTTCATTACCTTGCCCAACACTAAAATCGAACTGCTAGAACCACTCGGAGAGAGTTCGCCGATCGCCAAGTTCCTCGAGAAAAACCCGGACGGCGGCATCCATCACGTCTGCTACGAGGTGCCCGACATCCGCGCTGCCCGGGATACACTCAAGGCGCAAGGTGCGCGTGTGCTCGGCGACGGCGAGCCAAAAATTGGCGCTCATGGAAAGCCCGTTCTGTTTCTTCATCCGAAGGACTTTTGCGGCACGCTGGTCGAGTTGGAGCAGGCGTAGGGTTATATGCATGCCTCGACCAACCATGCTTTTTTGGTAGGCGCGTAATTGTAAATGAGCACCACCACCGTCATCGCGATCTACTTTTTGATCTGGTGGGTGACGCTTTTCGCCGTGCTGCCCTGGGGTGTGCACAATCAGGAAGAAAGCGGGGACGTTGCGCCGGGCACCGATCCGGGAGCGCCCGCGATACATCGGATCTGGAGTAGGCTCGGCTGGACCACACTGGTCGCTACCGTGATTTTCGGAATTCTATATGTGGCCTATACACAAGGCCTTATTCCGTACGATCTGCTGATGGCGATTTCGGGACCAACGCGCCGTTAAACTTTGTCCGGCACGAGACCCACAAAAAAGAGCAGGGCGGAAAGCCCTGCTCGTCACATTGATAAGTCCCTGTCCCCGGCAGTTGGTTATTTTTCGGGGCGGCGGCGGTTATCGCGCCAGGACTTGCTTACCTCCCAAGACTTGGACCGCAAGTTTGGAACGGAGTTGCATCCGGTCTCCGCGCGTACGGGTTGAACGAAGCTAGCCGATCGCCCGGAGGCTGCGCTCGACGACGATCGGGGCGTCGAGCGGGATCGGTTTTCCCCGTCGGGGCGTAACGATAATCCGCACGGTCCATATGCCAGATTCCACAAGCGCAATCCCGCTCACCATCCAAGTTCCGCTGGTGGCGGCCCGTTCGTGCGTCTGGCTGTTCGGCGTCGGCGGATCGAGAGCAAGGCACCCGCATGCACTCCTAAAAACCTACAGCTGATCTAGCATGGATATAGACGCCGCAGCCTTAGATAAATTCCCGAAAAACCGGCCCGGCCCTTGTGTTTTTGCGGCCGATCCGCTTTCTCTGACCTCGTCGTCCTCGAATCTTTTAAGAAATCCATGCGCCTTTCCCGTTTTTTTCTGCCAATCTTGCGCGAAACGCCGAAAGAGGCTGAGATCGTCTCGCATCGGCTGATGCTGCGCGCCGGCATGATGCGACAGGAGGCCGCGGGCATCTATGCCTTCCTGCCGCTTGGTTTTCGCGTGTTGCAGAAAATTTGTCAGATCGTGCGCGAGGAACAGAATCGCGCTGGCGCGATCGAGCTGTTGATGCCGACAATCCAATCCGCCGACCTCTGGCGCGAGAGCGGACGCTACGAAGCGTACGGCAAGGAAATGTTGCGCATTGAGGATCGGCACGAGCGCGAGATGCTCTACGGTCCGACCAATGAGGAAATGATTACGGAAATTTTCCGCGCTTATGTGCGTTCTTACAAAGATCTGCCGCTAAATCTCTATCACATGCAATGGAAATTTCGGGACGAGGTGCGTCCGCGTTTCGGTCTGATGCGCGGCCGTGAATTTCTGATGAAGGATGCTTACTCATTCGATCTTGATCAGGCCGGGTCGACACATTCCTACAATAAAATGTTTGTGGCTTATCTTCGCACTTTCGCGCGCATGGGACTTAAATCGATTCCAATGCGTGCAGAGTCAGGACCGATCGGCGGAAATCTGTCGCACGAATTCATTATCCTGGCGCAGACTGGTGAATCGGAAGTCTTCTGTCACAAAGACTATCTGGATATGGCGGTCCCGGCGGCCGACGTGAATTTCGACGATGTTGCGGGGCTCCAGGGCATCGTCAACAAGTGGACCTCGCAATATGCCGCGACCTCGGAAATGCATGATGCTGTCGCTTTTGCCAAAGTTGCTACCGACAGGCAGGTGTCAGCGCGCGGCATCGAGGTCGGTCACATCTTTTATTTCGGCACCAAATATTCCGAACCAATGAAGGCGGTTGTCGCGACGCACGATGGCAAGGAAGTCCCTGTGCACATGGGTTCGTACGGCATCGGGCCGAGCCGTCTGGTCGCCGCCATCATTGAAGCGTCTCATGACGACGCCGGCATCATCTGGCCGGAACCGGTGGCGCCCTTCAAAGGGGCGATCCTGAACCTCAAGCAGGGCGCTTCAGACACCGATGCCGCCTGCGAGCAGCTATATCGTGATCTCATTGCAAAGGGGATCGAGGTCCTTTATCATGACCTTGATGAGCGCCCCGGCGCGAAATTTGCCACCGCCGACTTGATTGGGATTCCCTATCAGGTGCTGGTCGGCCCTCGTGGTCTGGCGGAGGGCAAAGTCGAGGTCAAAAAGCGCGCCGATGGCAGCAGGGAAAATCTCAGCCCCGCCGCCGCGCTCGATTTGCTGTCGCGGTAGAAGCCCCCGCGCACCCAAGTCGGCCACAGTCGACTTGGGGTGGCTCGCTTCGCTCGCGCCTCAGGATGACGGCCCCGGCCCAATAATCCTGTGTGTTGCCAAGGGCTTTGCTCTCGCGCCTTCGGCACGAATCCGCCAGAATCATGTGAACAGTCGAGCGCGGGAACCAATCTTCGATGACCGAGCCCAACGGGACGCGGCCCTTCTCCCCGTTCGAATGGATGCTGTCGCTGCGCTACCTCCGGGC
>DASSLE010000043.1:0-7776 GCA_035689725.1 Pseudolabrys sp. | reverse complement strand
CGACGTGGCTTTCCTTTTCAGGTTTAGCAGTACCCACTACACTACGCTTTACGATAGCTGGCCCTGTTCAAAGCCGCCAACGCAACTGTTTTTCTGGAACAGGCTCTCCTGCGCTATAGTCTACACGTCCGAGAGGCAGGGCATGTCAGAACGCCGGTTTGTACTCGTCGATTTCACACACATGAACCGTGCGCTTGCTGATTGGCCGCGCCCAGCGGGTCCAAGCTGAGATGCGCCAGTGGCTCAAGGGCATAAAAGAGCTACAGCCGCATTAGGATGGAAGTATAGCGTCGCTACTGAATGTCTATCAGCTTGACAGCGAGAGTCCGCACAAAAATCTAAAGCCATCATCCCGGCATCCCTACGATGTCTACATCAGGATGCTGATCATGTAGGTCGGTAACCGACAGGTTTCAGCAATCGATGGACGCGACATCAAACGCTGGTTCACAGCATGGTCGCAGCCAGATTGTGAGGGTGGAAAGCGGAAGATCGCCGCAGCTCGCATGGCGATTACCGTCCTGAAGACCGCGCTCAAGTTTGGCAAGGCTTGCAGGATGCGCGGGTGCGCCGATCTTAAAAGCATCCTCGATGATATGGAGTTCGAGGGACTAAGGCCCAGAACATCAGCCCCGACCGCTGCGCAGATAATCGCCGCAAGAACAGCAGCTCATAAGCTGGGTCACCCCTTGGCGGCACTCTCCTACGCGATCCCGTTTGAGGCTACACTGCGCTAGTGGGACGTGATCGGGGAATGGATACCGCTCGATGATAAGAGGGCGTCTGCCGTTCTGGACGGCAAACAAAAGTGGATTGGGCGAAGCTGGTCAATGATCGACACCGCGCTCGTCCTGAGGGTCACGCCGACCAAGACGGAACAGACATCAGCAGCCTCCATCGAGGTTGATCTGTCAGAGTACCCGATGGTTGTCGAAGAACTGTCGAAGATACCAGTTGGGAGTCGTCTCGGGCCCACTCATAGTGAACCCCAATACTGGCCTACCCTACCGGCAATGGTATTTCCGTGATCTGTGGCGCAAGTGCGCGAGGTTGTCTGGCATCCCAGACACGGTCTGGAACCGCGACCTGCGGGCCGGGGGAAACACCGAGGGACAGCGAGCGGGAGCGCCGCTGGACGACCGAAAGAAGCTCATGGGTCATACGGCAGTGTCGAGGGTCACCGCCCAAGTGTACGACCGCGACAAGCTGGAAGCGGCACGACAAGTATCAAGGGCTAGAGTGGCCCACAGGTCCAAAAACGCAACATGAATCAACCGTCGCACACCGTCGCACACTGCCGCGCGAGCCATAGAAATATCAGTAAGTTAAGGTTTGTTTTCCTTAACGGTCTGCTAACGCCGCCCGACTAATCTGGGTTATCCCGCAGTGGCGTAGCGTTCGTTCTTATGGTGAAGCCTTCCACGTCCAATTCGCTGGACAGCCTGGTTGATCTCGCGTGCCGCGATGGCGTCGATGTGCGCCCGACCTTGCTGCGCGTGCTGACCGACCTTTATGTCCAGAAGCCCATTCATAGCGCCGAAGAGGAAACCCAGTTTATCGAGCTGGCGCAGGGGCTGATCGACGCAGTCGACTCGCAGACGCGCGCCGCGGTGACAGCGACCCTGCAAGCCTACCCGGCAGCCCCGGCCGCCGTTCTTCGCAAGCTTGCTGATGGCCCTTCGGGGCCCGGCGCCCGCGGTGAGTCCGAAATGCACGAGCTCATTGAGCTGTTCTTTTCCGCCCGTTCCGAAGAGCGTCGGCTGATCCTCATCAATCTCGACGTCGCCTCCGGGCCGGCAATACGCCGCCCCATGCCGGCGGCCAGCGAATTGATCCGCCGTCTCGAAAACGCGGCGCTCCAGCGCAACCAGGGCGAATTCAGCCGCGTGCTGGAGCGCACACTCGGAATCAGCCGCGAGCTCGCCGACAGGATCGCGCGCGACAATTCCGGCGAGCCGATTGTGGTCGCGGCCAAGGCGCTCGGCATAAAGGCTGAGGTACTCCAGCGCATTCTGCTCTTCCTAAACCCGGGCATCGGACAATCAACCCAGCGGGTTTATGAACTCTCGCGTCTGTTTGACGAACTTGACCCCGCGTCAGCCGAACACATGCTGACCATCTGGCGCACGACCGTGCGGCGCCACTCGGTGCACGCGTCCGTTTATTGGAATGACGAGCGCCATGGTCCGCGCTCTGCGTCGAAGCCGGCGTCACCCCGCGTTGCCGGGGAGCGCGATGGGCGTACTTCGCGATTCAAGACCAACGAGCGGTAGATCCAGTGCGAAAACCCGACCAACCAGGCCGAGCACAGTTACGTCACCACGTTGTCGAGGAAATTCCGGCCAACGCGATCTTCCACCTCGACAATCCATACGTCCGGATCAAAACGGATTTCCTTCACCAGGCGCGACTCGATTTCAGTCTCCGCTGCGGGCGGATCGCGGCCGACGATGGCCGTGAACATGCGATCTGCGGGCTTTGCCTCCTCGAATGCAGTCTGCGATGCCGGCCCATAGAGAGTGCCGGTCCCGTCGAGCCGATTGATCTTGATAAAGATTACCCCGGCCTCCTCAGCTCCGCGCCGACGCACTGCCGCGAAGACGCCTTCGACATCGCACCGGCGCAGATAGGCCGCGACCCATATCCCGGATTTCAACCGCATTAGCTTCAGTAGCACGAGCGATTGTCACGCCGCCATTCACTCCAGCGGCCGGCCGGTCATGGCGGCAAGCTCACGCACGAGGCGGTCTGATATCTGCCCGGTAACAGGCAGTCGATGATCCTGTTCGAATTTCTCGATTGCGGCCCGCGTCTCAGGATCGACGACGCCGGCCGATTTGATCTGTCCATAACCGAAATCGGCAAGCGCCCGCTGCACCGCTGTCACGCGCTTGGATGGCGCAATCAATTTGGCAATCGCATCGGCAGGTGGAGCGGTCGATGCGGCACCGGCACTCGATGGCTTCACATTGGGCGCGGTGATGGCGCGCAGCAGACCGTCGCTTGCTTCGGGGTTGGCTTTCAATCCAGCGACCTGAATGAAATCGCGCACCGCCGTATCAGTCTTGGCACCCCAGATGCCATCGGCTGGTCCGTCGTAGAATCCCTTGCGGGCGAGCTCGCGCTGGATATTGGCGATGAGTTGGAGCCGACTCTGATTGCCTAGCTCAGCCACCGGAGTGGGCTGCGCGCTCTGCAAGCGCGGAACGAGCGCAGCCTCCTGCTGGAGCAGGGGCCGCGCCGCAAATATTGGCGCGGGATGTGGACCCTTTTGCAGAAATAGCGCATTGGTCACGATCGCAAGTATAGCGACCGTCGCCGTCACTAGACCAACGAATTCACGGGGATGCTGGCTGATCGCTTCCGCGACCATGCCGGCGCCTTTAAATGTGGCGGCTTGTCTACGGACGGATCGTCTAGGCACTTTTCTTCACCCGAACGTTTGCGACCATTGGAAAGCTCCGATTGCGGTTCGTGACAAGCTTGACGGGATCGCTCTCGCTGCGCCCGCCTTCGCATTCAAGGGGCAGCCGCACTGTCACCCGCGTTCCCTCGCCGAGGTGGCTCTGGATGTCGACCTCGCCGCCGTGCAAATGAACCAGGCCTTTGACGATCGACAGGCGGAGGCCAGACCCGTCGTGGTTACGATCGTAGGAGGCGCGCGCCTGGAAAAAGGCTTCACCTACGCGCGACAGATCAGTATCGCCAATGCCGATGCCTGTATCCTCGACCGTTACGGCAAGTTTCGGCCCATCACGCAGGGCACTCACCATCACCCGGCCACCATGCGGCGTGAACTTGACGGCATTGGATATCAGATTAATTAGAATCTGCCTGAAGGCCCGCCGATCGGCCGTCACTTCCGGAAGATCCGGGCCGAGCCGCATCGAAAGCTCAACGCCTGCTTCCTCCGCCTTCAGCGCCAGCAAATCTGTACAACTTTCGATCTCCGGCGCCGGTGCGAATTGTTGTGGCGTAATCTCGAAATTGCCGGTCTCCATTTTGGAGACGTCGAGAATGCCATTGACGACCAATAACAGATGACGGCCGGAATCGTTGATCAGCTTCGCATATTCGGACCTGCGCCCGGGACCGAGCTCAAGCGACTCATGCGTGAGCATGTCGGAGAGGCCAATAATCGCGTTGAGGGGCGTGCGCAGCTCATGACTCATGGTGGCGACGAAGTGGCTCTTGGCAACGCTCGCACGCTCAGATTCCAGTCGCGCAATTTCAATCGCATGTTCCTGAGATTTGCGCTCGCTTATGTCGCGGAGAACTGCGACGACCTCACGCTCGTTCGCAACAGGATCGCGGGGCCGACATCGCATTTCGATCCATGCAAATTGGCCGGCATACTGCACGCCGGCGCCACGTCGAATGCGAAGCTCAACAGAACGTTCCTCATTCAAGGTTGCTGCGTCGGCGATGGCCGTCAGGTAGGCTGGGCGATCGGCAACGTGGACCTTGTCGAACACCCCGTTGCCCAATAATCGGTTCGCTTGTACGCCGATCAATGCCTCTGCCGCCGGCGACACGGACAAAACCGAACCATTGCGACCATGGCGCACAATGACATCTGTCATTGCATGCGCGAGCAGGCAGTGACGATCTTCCTCGACCTGAAGGAGCGAAACGCTGGTGCGCGCAAGCAACGCGACACCGAGCGCAAGGCCGGTAGCGTAGAGTGTAGCAGAGACAATGCCGATAGCGGCCAGCGTGCTTTGGTGCTCCGGGCTAGTCACCGGCTGGGGGAGCAACCTGGCGGCGCCAAGCACCAACAACAGGCCCGCAGCAGACAGCGCGAAAATCGCAGCCAACGCCACGATGCGGCGTGACGCGGAGAGCGCCGCTTCCAGAGGCACAACTAACAACCAAACCGCAGCGAACGAGCCGATCCCGCCGGTGCATAGCGCCACCAGCAACGCAAGACCGGTCAGCGACAACGAGGACAGCACGTGCGCGCTTTCGTAGCGGCCCGTGCGCGATAGGTAATAGACAATTAGTATTGGAGCGACGAGCCATGAGAACACGCCAACCTCAAGCGCGCTTGGCACACCACGAAGAGCGAGGTAACCGGGGAAGCTTGCGAGCGCGGCAAAGCTGCCGAGCAGTCTCGGCGCAATGAAGACGCGATGGCGCGCCGCCGTCAGCGCATCGTGCTGAGCCGTGGGGTGCACCAAGGCGTCGACATAGCTCCATACTGGCGTGAGAAAACTCACGGTCCCTGTCCTCACGTCCTACCGGAACAGACGCGCCCCTCGTTCACCGCAAACCTTAGGGCTTAGCCGCTTAAGCGAACGCTAAGGCTCCACTCCCACGAAGCCCAATCGAGAGCCGGAACGTCGGCGTAGGCATGTTCTCACCGCTATTTGCGGGGCATGGTGAAATTTCCGTTGCTGCAGGTCCGCGGCATGGCGCTCGCTGCGATTTATTACCGATGGAGTAACCATGTCAGCGCGAACCAGGTACGCTGAGATCGCGCACGGGGTGCGACCTCCCTATAGAGGTCATCAACTGAGGCCCTCGTTTGTAACGGCCCCGGATCAACGTCGCGCCGACATAGCGCGTTGAAGATGCGCGTATACATGCTGCACGGGACTGTATAGTGCGAGGCGGCGCGGGCCTTGGCGAAGACGGGTCGCGGCAAGGTATTTAAAATTTTCATCAAATTCTCATTGAATTTGTCCAAAAATCTCACGGCATTTCCAACAACAGCTTCAATCCTGTCTGCTAGGTTTTAGTTCAAAGGCGGCGAATACGTTACGGGTAGGGGCATGTTCTTTCTTTTGCGGATGGCATTTTGGCTGGGCGTCGTATGCGTGCTGCTGCCGAGCAGCACGAAATCAACGTCGCCGGATGCGCAGATCGACACTTCCGAAGCAGTGACGCTGGCAAGCGCTGCCGTCTTCGATGTGCGCGGCTTCTGCGAGCGCCAGCCCGATGCCTGCGTAACCGGAGGCAAGGTCGCCGTCGCGCTCGGCCACAAGGTCGAGGCCGGCGCGCGCACGCTCTATGAGTTCATCACCAAGCTTCGTGAAAAGCCAGCGTCGAGCGAAAAGGCCGGGGCCGGCCAAGGCACTTTGACGCCGACGGACATGGCGCCGGTTTGGCATGGGCCAGTTCCGCTACCGCCACGTCGGGAAGCGCGCGAAGGCCGACCGGCGGCCTAACATCGCGATTTGCAGGCATTTCCGCGGGCCAGCAGTCCGCGCATCATCTTTTTTGGCCATTGCCGCGCGCGGGGCTTATATATGATGCGTCATGACTGCGATTGATGAGATCGTTCAGAATTTTGCGCTGCTCGATGAGTGGGACGACCGCTATCGCTATGTCATTGAGCTTGGCCGCACATTGGCACCATTGGCGGACAGTGCCCATATCGATGCCAATAAGGTCCAGGGCTGCGCTAGCCAGGTTTGGCTGCTCACGCATGTGAAGCCGAACGGATCTGCCGGGCCTGTACTTTCATTTAAAGGCGACAGCGACGCGCATATCGTCCGCGGACTGATCGCGATCCTGTTAGCGCTCTACTCCGGCAAGAGCGCGAGAGAGATTCTGGCAATCGATGCGCTGGCGCTGTTTGACAGTATCGGCTTACGTGAAAATCTTACGCCGCAGCGCTCAAATGGTTTGCGCTCCATGGTGGAGCGTATCCGCACCGAAGCCAAGGCCGCATTGGCCGCTGTGGCATAGTCAGACACTTTCCACGCCAAAGGCCGCACCATCGGCAAGCCGCATCTTTACATGCGCGCAAGCAGGACGGCACGCCGACAATGGCGACTATTTCGCCCGGCGCCGGCGTTGCTGCCCGAGCCCCATTTGCTTGGCCAGCTGCGACCGGGCGGCCGCATAGTTCGGCGCGACCATTGGGTAGTCTGTGCCCAGACCCCATTTCTCGCGGTATTGCTCGGGGGTCATATTGTATTGCGTGCGCAGATGGCGCTTGAGGGATTTGAATTTCTTTCCGTCCTCAAGACAGACAATGTATTCGGGCGTAATCGATTTTTTCACGGAAACCGCCGGTTTTAGCGGCTCAGCAGACCCCTCGGCGGATTTTCCAGACACCCCGGTCAGAGCAGCATGCACCTGATTGATCAGGCCGGGGATTTCCCCCGCCGGGACCGTATTGTTGCTCACATAGGCGGAAACAATCTCGGCGGTCAGTTCAATGAAATTTCCATCGCTTGTTGTGTCGCCCATCGAGTTGCCCCGCTTTTGCGCGGCTGCCGAAGTGGCGAACCGCAGACGAAGACCCCGGAAAAAATCAATCCCAATTGATCCGCAATACGTTGTGTACGGAGATCCTATATTTGAAACTACTATCTGATTTCAGAGGCTGCAAGAAAAAGATCCCTGCCTGCGGCAACATATATTGGCCAAATGTGCCTCATGCCAAGATAAATTAAATAAAACCTCGGGCAGAACACTCTTGTTTGCATACCAACACTATGAATTCTTTGCGAGATGGCTCCGCAATTCGTTGATCGAGGCGAAACGTATCATACCTTGCGGCAATTCCGCCTCGATCGAACCATCGACATAAAGCGTGTAGCCCATGCCGTCGACGACACCAGATTTGAGGATGGCTGCCGTACGCGGTTTTTGCGCCTCCGGTTCGGCGCGTTTGGGCGAAGCTGCAAAATCATCGCGCGATGGTGCATCTGGCCTTGCTTCCGGCCTTGGCTCGTCAGCGGCGGGACCCTTGGAGGATTTTGCCTCGGCCGGCCACATGGCGTCGAAGTTGGCGCCGTGATTCAGTCGTGCCTGTGGGGAGCC
>DASSLE010000042.1:0-3761 GCA_035689725.1 Pseudolabrys sp. | reverse complement strand
GGTCAGTTATCGCCGCTTCGAAAAGGCGGCCGATGCCATTCGTTTTGCGGTCGAAGAGCTTCCAGAACTCTTATTGCTCGGCGCGTTCATCGAGATCGACGAAAAACGGCTCGGCTACAGAGATATTCAAGCGCTTTACGCCAGCGAGCAATATCCTCTCAAAAAGCCCGTAAACTAACGGCCGCTTTTTTCAAGTTGACGGCTGTAGATCAGATTTCCGGCGCACTGATTCCTGGACATCACGGAACGATACCAGGCACCGCTGCGCCTCGTCCCATAGCACAAGCCGCACGCAGCGAAAGCTGTCGAGCAGCGTCACACGGCCGACGTCGCGCAGTTCTGGGTAGTCGCGCAGCACGCGTGGCAGCCGATAATACGGGATACGGCTACAGAGGTGATGCACGTGGTGAACGCCGATATTGGCCGTGAACCAGCGCAGGAACGCAGGCAGGTCGTAGTGTGAGCTGCCGTGCAAGGCCGCGTCATGCAGGCACCATTTCCCGTTGCGGTCCCACACTGTGTATTCAAATTGATGCTGCACATAGAACAGCCAAACACCGGCTGTGGCCGCAAGCGTCATGATCGGAACATGCACGGTTAGAAACGCTTTGATTCCAATCAACCAGGTAAGCGTGGCGACGATCAACGCGACCGCAAGGTTGGTGAGCATCGTGCTGGCCCAAGGCTCCCAACCATTGCGCATAAACCCGACCGGCAGACGGTGCTGCAGGAGAAACAGATAGGCTGGTCCGATCCCGAACATGACTACCGGATGGCGATAGAACCGGTATTTCAGCCGGCCCCAGCGCGAACGCGCCAGATATTCATGCACGGTCAACGTATCGACATCACCAATGCCGCGACGGTCCAGGTTGCCGGCGGTCGCATGGTGAATGGCATGGGCGCGACGCCAAAAATCGTAAGGTGTCAACGTGAGCGCACCGATGAGGCGGCCGATCCAGTCGTTCGCCTGGCGATGGGCAAAGAAGGTGCCGTGGCCACAGTCGTGCTGGATCATAAACAGGCGAACGAGAAAGCCGGCGGCTGGAATTGCGATGAGCAGCGAGGCCCAGGCATAGCCCAGCGAGAAAGTAAACCAGGCTGTGATCCACAATATCACGAGCGGCACAATCGTGACCGCCAGCTCGGCAATGCTGCGCGCCTGGTTTGGCTTGCGATACTTGGCAAGAATTTGTGTCCAGCAGCGCGCGTCAACTGCCGCCAGACCTGAATTATGTCCGATGCTCAAGATGATATCCGTAGCCGGCCACGCGCCTGAGTCAGAGCTGCCGTCCGAATCACTGTTTTCTTTTTAGCCTGTCGTGGCGCGGTTGTCGCTTGCGCGTCACGATTTTCTTTCGCCAGGCGCAGAGCGCGGAGCCGCATCATATTGGCCTGACGAGCGAGGGTTTCAGCCTCGTAGTCTCGCATAGCCTGGATCTTGTCGCGTTCACGGTCCGCCTTTAGTGCCGCGGCCGCGTGACTATTGACCTTCAATGTCGACATCGGAACTCCTTTGGCGCAGTCAAAAAAAGTCCCGCAAGCCGACAAATCGGCTGCGGGACTCCGAACCACAAGCTCTGCCAGTACATCCGTGGTCAGAGCAAAATGGCCGTTCGCGCGACCGATCAGGCGGCGCGCAGATTCTCGGCAGCAGACTTACCCGTGCGGCGGTCCGCGACTATATCGAAGCTGACATTCTGCCCCTCGTTGAGGGTGCCCATGCCGGCGCGCTCGACTGCGCTGATATGTACGAAGACGTCCTGCCCGCCATTGGCCGGCTGAATAAACCCAAAGCCCTTTTGGCTGTTAAACCACTTCACAGTTCCCTTATTCATAGCGATGTTCTTTCACTGACAGTATGCACGTGGGGCTGGACGCGCAAAGATTCGGCGCCAGTGTCCCGGTTCGTCGATTTTGGAGAAGTGTCTGAAACGTGCGCGCCCGTCAGTAACGAGGCGAAGCGGCCCAGTTGTTCGGCCAAGTATCGATCGAGTTTATATAGGGTTGAATTGGGACTTCTTCAAGGCCGTTCGGTCAGAATCGTAAACAGGACCTATCAAGCCGTTTTGGCTCGAGAAGCATTGAATGACGGATTTGTTGTTGGTTAACGGGTCGAAGGCGATCCATTGGCAGCGACGGGCTGTTTTATACGCCAGAGTTGAAAGCCATTCAGTCTGATCGCGCTTTCGATTTTAATCCGGGAAAAATTGTGCGGAGGTGTTCCGGAAACTTCGATGACGCCTTCAGAATGCCACGGCGCGAACTGGGCGGGTAACTTGTTGCCATCCGCATCGCCGGCGAAGGCACAAAGGCCCTCGTTTGCTTCGGACTTGAAAACATAGATCCGCATGGTTCAGACTTTACCTTCTCGTGGGAGGGCGGCCGCGCTCGGCGGATTTCGGCTTACCGTTGGCGTCGAGACCGGGCTTCTTGCGCGGGGCTGCGATCGAGCCGTCGAAGATTGCCTTCTTGCGGGCGAGCTTACGGGATCGCCGCACTGCTTCGCTTTTCTCGCGAGCTGACTGCTCGGAGGGCTTTTCGTAAAAGCGCCGTCGTTTCATTTCACGAAAGACGCCCTCCCGCTGCATCTTCTTTTTCAAGACGCGGAGAGCCTGGTCGACATTGTTGTCGCGGACAAAAACCTGCAATTGACGTTCCTTTACCTGGAGGGGAGAGCGGCTGTCGGGCAGTAAAAGCACTAGCTAATACGGCACGTGCGATGCAGTCATCCAATCGTGGCCGCATGCGGCGCAAAGCCACCGATTATGAAATAGCCCGTCGCCGCGATATTCGGAGGCGGCTGGCGCGGCAGTTGTCTTATTGCACCGCGGGCAATAACTGCCGCTTCCCGAATTGTCGTTGCACGCCCGCGGCACTCGGCGACGAGCGGCTGAATCGGCGCCGACGCATTGTGTTTGATTTTGAGTCACGGCTGCTCCCTGTCAAGGCGGGAGCACAGGCGTGTCTCTCAGCCACCGGCGCCTGAGATCAAAGCCGATGATAAATCACTTTAGGCCTTTGACTCACAAATAACCAGCTTTTTGATGGACACGTTACCTCAAAGCTCGGCGTGGATGAGCAAAACCGCCATAGCGCCAATGTGTTGAAACATTCTCGAATACGTTGAGCTTCAACGAAGCATTCGCGCAGTACGTTCGGGTATAAGTCCGGCGTCCACTGCGTACGTGAGTCGCGAGATCGCAATATTCGGATTTTGCGGCCGTTGAAAAACATAGAAGTCTCGTTCGTTCATAAGTGGGCTTTGGTGCCCAGGGGCAGGCCACCCTGCTTTAGCAGAATCAAGGCCTTACCGATTACGTGATCATTAGGCTTTTTGCGGCTGCTGTCCCACCGTCATTATCTCCCTCCCCCTCGCCCAATAGCGGACAAAGACGACTACGGTTGGAATGTCCATTTTGTGCCAATAGCGGATATAGCACCGATTATTCGATCACTTCGTCGGCGGCTACCAGCAAGCCGGGCGGCACAGTCAGCCCAAGCCCCGTTAAATCTGCCTTTTTGTGACGGCCGACACTACGCAAATAGCCGTAATTGGACCGGCCGATAAACCTGGCAATCGAACCTGGGCCGAGTTTAAGAAATTAAAGCGATCTGGATGGCGGGAATCAAACCCGAAAGGCCAACAGTTTGTAAATCACGTGGATGTCCGCTCGGGTCAAAAGCGGACAAACATCCGCAGGCCAAAATCCACCTTTGTCCGCTATTGTCCGAAAGCGGACAAAATGTTGCGGTGCGTT
>DASSLE010000041.1:0-3311 GCA_035689725.1 Pseudolabrys sp. | reverse complement strand
GTCTTGCCGGATCCGACATCACCTTGCAACAGACGTAACATTCGTTGCGGGCGCGCGAGATCAGTCGTGATGTCATCGATCGCCTTTTGTTGCGAATGGGTAAGCGCATAAGGCAGAGCCTTCAGGATGCGCGCGCGCAAGCGGCCTTCGCTGGCGCTGCCCCGGCCCGCTTGCCGCCGCATGTGCGCGCGCACCAACGCGAGCGCGAGCTGGCCGGCGAGTAATTCATCATAAGCAAGACGCGTCCATGCAGGATTTTCCGGAAAAATATCGTGTGGCTCCGCAGGCCGGTGCAGATGACGTAGCGCCGCAGCGAGCGTGGGAAAGCGTTCGCGCGCGAGCCAAGCTTCGTCCTGCCATTCGGGCAGATCGGGGAGGCGGGCAATCGCCCCGTCCATTGCGCGCCTCACATTGCCGAGCGCCAAACCTTCGGTGAGCGGATAGACCGGCTCAACCAATGGCAACGCGGCAAAGCCCGCCTCGTCTACCACGCGGTCAGGGTGTACCATCTGCAACATGCCGTCGTAGAATTCGGCCGTGCCGGAGACGTAACGCATCTTGCCAACTGGCAAGAGCTTTTCTAGGTAATCCTTGCGCGCATTGAAATAGGTGAGGGTGAGGTCGCCAGTATCGTCGTGAGTGTAAATACGATAGGGCGCGCGTGAACGATGCGGCGGCGAGGGTCGGTGCTTGTCGACGGTTACAGCCACGGTGATGACCTGGCCCGGCTGCACGTCGCGCAATTTAGGCCGCGCGCGCCGATCGATCGCGCCTGAGGGCAGGTGGAATAATAGATCAACTACGCGCGGCGCTTCGCGGTCGAGCAGCCGCGCATAAAGCTTCTCTAGCTTCGGCCCGACCCCGGGCAGGCTGGTGAGCGAGGCAAATAACGGGTTGAGCACGAGCGGCCGCATGGGACGGCATGCTGGCTTGCGCGGAATTCCGACGCAATGCAGGCCTGTGCAAAGCAACGGCTGACATTAGGCCGCGAGCCCTCTATATAAAACCCGCCCGGCCACGTCCGGGTTTTTGGCGTTGGAGCCACGCGGTGACCACCGGAACGAACCTATCGAGCGAAGGTCTGGATCCGCGCCGCCGCCGCCTGTTGTTCCGCTGCTGGCATCGTGGCATTCGCGAGGTGGATCTGGTGCTCGGCCGGTTTGCCGACGCGCAGTTGACATCCTTAGCCGATCGTGAGCTCGACGAGCTCGAGCGCTGGCTTGACGTTCCGGACCAGCAGATTTTCGCCTGGGTGAATGGCATGGAGCCGGTGCCGGCGAATTACGAAACCGCGTTATTCCGCAGGCTGCGCGAGTTCCACAAGGGCGCGCCGTGACTGCAATGACAAAATCACCTGTCGAATTGCTCAAGCTGGGCAAGCCGCTGACGCTGGCACAGGTGGCTGACGGCGCCGAAGGCCTGGTGCTCGCCGATCTCGCGCGCGCCATTGCCGCAAGCAGGGGCGCTCCGACAATTTCACTTGCCGTGATTTGCCGCGACGGGCAGCGGCTGGCAGCGCTGTCGCGCGCTCTTGCGTTTTTCGGACCTGATATCGAGGTATTGGAATTCCCGGCCTGGGATTGCCTGCCCTATGACCGGGCATCCCCGAACGCGGCAGTGGTGGCACAGCGCATGACCGCGTTGTCACGGCTGACGCACGTGAAAGGCCGCGACAGGCCGTTAGTTCTCCTGACGACCGTCAATGCCGCGCTCCAACGTGTGCCGGCGCGCGATTTCGTGGCCACTCACGCTCTTTCGGTCGCGCCCGGCAATGTCATCGGCATGCAGGGCGTGATCGAATGGCTGCAACTCAATGGCTTCATCCGCGCCTCGACTGTGCGCGAACCCGGAGATTATGCGGTTCGCGGTGGCATTCTCGACCTTTACCCGCCCGGCATGGACATGCCGGTGCGGTTCGATTTTTTCGGCGACGCGCTCGAGACGATCCGCGCTTTCGATGCGCAGACGCAACGCAGCGAAAAGCAGTTGCGCGGGCTTGACCTAGTCCCAGTCGCAGAATTTCAGCTCATTACCGAAACAATTCGGCGCTTCCGTACCGGATATGTCACGGAGTTCGGCGCAACGACCCCCGACGAACTGCTTTACGAAGCCGTGAGTGAGGGGCGCCGCTATCCCGGCATGGAGCATTGGTTGCCGCTGTTCCATGACACGCTCGAAACGATCTTCGATTATCTGCCCGGCACGACGCTGGCGTTGGAACATCTTGCGGAAGACGCTGCGCATGAGCGCTTCACTCAGATCGCCGATTATTACGACGCGCGCCGCGAAGCACTGAAGCAGGGCGTAACGCCGTCATACAAGCCATTGCCGACGGAGAGGCTCTATCTCAGCGAAGTCGAATGGAAAGAACGGCTGGAAACGTCGTCGCTCGCGCGGCTGACGCCTTTCGCAGTGCCAGAGGCAGGGGCACTCGATGTCGGTGCTCGGCAAGGGCGCAATTTCGCCGCCGAACGGGCTGAGCCGAACGCAAATGTATTCGAGGCTGTGAGCGCGCACGTGCTCGCGTTGCAAGCTGCCGGAAAACGCGTAGCGGTCGCGCTGTGGAGCGAGGGCGCGCGTGAGCGCATGAGCCACGTTCTCGCCGACCACAAACTTCACAATCTTGCGCTGGTGGCCGACTGGCCTCAGGCGCTGGCTTTGCCAAAGCCTACAGTTGCGCTTGCCGTGCTCGGCATCGAGTCCGGCTTCGAGACCTACGAGACGGTGGTCGTCAGCGAGCAAGATATTCTCGGCGATCGTTTGGTGCGGCCACATCGCGCCGCTCGCCGCGCCGAGAATTTCATCGCTGAGGTGACCAGCCTCGCGCCCGGCGACCTGGTCGTGCATGTCGATCACGGTATCGGGCGTTTCGCCGGCTTGCAGGCGATCGACGCGGCCGGCGCGCCGCACGACTGCCTGGAAATTCACTACGCTGATGGCGCCAAGCTCTATCTGCCGGTCGAAAACGTCGATCTGCTGTCGCGTTACGGCTCCGAGGAAACGGCCGTCGAGCTCGACCGGCTCGGCGGCGGCAACTGGCAGGCGCGCAAGGCCCGCATGAAGAGCCGCATCCGCGAGATCGCGGGTGAATTGATCAAGATTGCGGCCGAGCGGCAGTTGCTTGAGGCGCCGCGCCTCACCGTTGGACCAGGCGCGTATGATGAGTTCTGTGCGGGCTTCCCGTACGAGGAAACCGATGACCAGCTCGCTGCGATTGAATCAACCATCAAGGACCTGGGATCTGGCCGTCCGATGGACCGGCTCATCTGCGGCGATGTCGGCTTCGGAAAGACCGAAGTAGCGCTGCGCGC
>DASSLE010000040.1:0-2316 GCA_035689725.1 Pseudolabrys sp. | reverse complement strand
AGGGCGGTGGGACAGAGCGCTATGCCGCTATGCCGGCCGGCACCGTGCGGATCGAAGGCGAGCGAGTCTGCGCGTCACTGCGCGGCTTGCCGATTCAACCGTGCTTCTATCTGGAGCGCACCAACGCCGACAGCTTTCGCGGCTCGATCTCGGGGATGAGCTTCGCTTATTGCGACTTCACCCGCTATGAAGGGCGCGCGCATGCCGTGCGCGCCGAGCGTCCAGTGCAGCTGCGTCCGTCATCGCTAACCGCCGACAGCACCAAATAGCTGCCCCCAAGTCGTAACTTTTTACGCACCTTGGTTCGCGTGTTGCATCCCGTGTCGCGGCTCTGCCCTCCTGTGGCTACGCGGCGAGCCGCATTGAGGCCCTCCTCCGCGCTCGCAGGATTTGCGGACCGCGTGATGGTCGCGCAGCAGCTCAGCGGACTGCATACCAAGACGCTTAATGCAAACAGCCAGGCGGCCAAGCGCCGGTAAAGACGCCAAGACAAATGTCCTTGTCGGAAACTAAATTCGAATCGAGCCGGATAGCTCTCAGCCTTGATCGGGCGGCCTAATGGCCGAACGGCGATTACGACGTGATCGCCGCTGGTTCTGAGTGATCCCTCTTTCGCGCTCGCGAAAACTTGGGAATAGGACCGCATTTTCCCGATACAGACGAACTTTAGACGATGACGTCATGGACTTGCAGCGGCTGATCCTTGATTGAATACCATTCCGCACGGGCGGCTGCTTGCAGCTTGCCGTTCTCGGACAGCGGCAGATGCAGCGCATTGAGCAGCGCTATTACTTCGTCACGCGCTGTAACATGCGACTTGTTCGGCCGCTTACCGAGGGTCGGCTGGTCGAGATCGTCGAGCGCGGTTAAGCCGCGCGGGAAGAATTCGCGGTAGACGACGCGCTCGGAAAAGCCGTCGACCCAGCGAAAGCCCATGCGACGGGCCAATTCGGTCAGTCCCTCGCCGACTAGGCGCTTGTTACGCGAGCCAAGCGCAGATAATCGATTTCGCACCACAATCCAGTCGGTCAACCGTCCGTCGAACTTGCGGCGCTGCCGGCGCGCCTCACGCGCCATCTTAGCGTAGTGGCTTTCGCCGGTGATGGTGAAATTGATCGGGTCAAGCGTGGCGAGCACGTCGAAGTCGAGGAAGCTATCGTTGATCGGTGTGATCAACGTGTCGGCCATCGAATGAGCGAGTCGCATCAGAAAGGTGTCGTGGCCAGGCGTGTCGACCACCACCACGTTATGGCTGTGTTCGATCGCACTAATGGCGGCGGAGAAACTGGCGACCTCCTTCGACTCGTTGACTTCGACCGAGCTGCTCTCGGCGCGGTCGATGCAGTAATGCGTCGGCAGTTCGAGCTGAATACGCCCGCGCTCGGTCCAGGCGCGGCGGTTCTCAATGTAATGAGTGAAACTTTTCTGCCGACCGTCAAGATCAATCGTGGCGACGCGCTGGCCGGCCTTGAGCAGCGCTACTGCAATGTGCAGCGCCATGGTGGACTTTCCTGAACCACCCTTCTCGCTCGCGAGTACGACCACGTGCGCGGAGTGAGGAGTTTCTTGGACCGGCTGGACCAACATGACGCTTCCTTTAACACTTAATTCCAAAATACTCATGTGCTTTGGCATCTTGGTAAGACAGAAAACAAAAGGCGAGGAGACCAGGCAGCTCTAGATCAGTTCGAGGATTCAATAAACGAATACCCTGCTTTACGTTTGCGTTGAAGACTACATGCGCTTGCGAAAAACAATGCCCATCCCAATGCAAGTGTTTCATGGTTGGTTCTGCGCTCTCCATTCCGACCTGCTTGACCCTGACTACCCTGCTGAGAAATTCATCGATTTCTTTGAGGATATTCACCAAATGTCACGACCCGAGCAGAAACGGGCCGCAGCGGCGGCCATTTTTCGGCTTTCCAGAAACTCCGATTTTCTAGCCGGCCCCACGACCGAACCGTGGGTTACTGAGGGCCGAGCCTGAGTTCTTCAGGGGCTGCGCAACGGCCAAAGTCGGAAGTGCCACCATACCTCCAGACGGTCCAAAAATTCGTTACCATTCTTACCACTGTCGACAATTCACAAACCGGGAGTTCCGATATCCGATGCTAAAGAGCCGTTTGTTGAGCTTTGGTGAGGTAATAGCGTATGAGTACACCGATCCAGCAGGGGGAACTGAGTCCAGACGATCCAAAATTTTACGCGCCACCCAAGTGGCGCAGCAGCGAGATCGACGCGCCTTCAATTCAGCCCTCTTTAAGGGCGACTGAGTTCCCTGTATCGCAACCTTCTGCTGATTGGACATCTCATGAT
>DASSLE010000039.1:0-6965 GCA_035689725.1 Pseudolabrys sp. | reverse complement strand
GATCAGGCGGGTGAGGACGTCATCGGTAAACGCGAAATAGGCGCCGATTGCGATCGACGACACTGCCGTGACTACCAGGACGGACCTGACTACGGTAGAGATCGCTACACGTTGCGGCGGCCGATTGCGCCCGCGTGGCGGTCGGCGTGGTCGGCGACGGCGTACCGGAGAAGATGAAGGCGACATCGACGCGCTCCATGCCGATTGTGCCAATGTCGAGCCAGATTCGCTATGTTCTTGTCAAAGATCGCTGTGGATACCTTCCGCCATAGCAGCGCTCCGGTGTTTTGCGGAGCACCGGGACGCTTTTTGTCGAGCCTGAGTCAACACACGCGCCCCATGTGGAAACAATTAGCTTCTTAGCGCCACAGGTCCTTGAATGGCTCGAATGGCCGAGTAGCCGACCGATGCT
Organism: Pseudolabrys sp.; assembly: GCA_035689725.1. Classification (GTDB taxonomy): domain Bacteria; phylum Pseudomonadota; class Alphaproteobacteria; order Rhizobiales; family Xanthobacteraceae; genus Pseudolabrys. The sequence continues at coordinate 6,553 of DASSLE010000039.1, read as the reverse complement.
ATTTGGTGTTTTGCGTGATCGAGGAAGCAGTATCACTTATTTTCTTTAGCAAATTTGACAGCGTAGACATCATCTTGGAAAGGCGATCCATCGCCATTTGCAATCGGAGTGAGTCCAACTCCCCCATCTCACTCAAGCTGTCGAGATCGTCCTTGATCTTTGCAAGCGCCTCGATGTCCCCGTCCATGGCACCCTTGACGGGACGCCCGTCTGCTTCAAAATTCCGTAAAGCCTCGCGCACCACCTCACTTGCATCTTCGTATCCACCCTCTTCGACCTTACTGTTTACGAATTTTGCAAGATGTTCGGTCAATCGGATTTCCATGTTGCTCTCCAATGCACTGGGGTTTTCTTCTGTCCGGAGGCAAACATGCGAACTCCGTATGCCGGACAAGCGAGTGCAACCGAAGCCGATGAGTTCAAAAAATCCTCACCTTCATTTTGTCTCAATGCATTTGTTGACGATGTCGTAGCGCTTGTCGAGACTCATTTCGGGGTGGCTCTTTTCGATCGACATTCAGCATTCGGCGGAGGCGCGTGTGCGCGGCGACTGCGTTGCGCAACCGGCGAGTGCTGCGGCGGCGAGGACGAGCACCAGAATGGCGATAAGATTGCGGGTGTGTGGGGTCGACGACACACGCATGTTGCCAAGGGTCATCGGGCGGGTTGCTTCATGGCTAAACCGAACTTTGCATATTGTTGGTGGAAGATAAAAAATGACCCCTAGGACGAAGTGCCATTGGGGTCAGGTTGGTTGCGATATTCTGCTGGATACCGTTAGGGAAGGAAATCCAGCCAACGCGTACATCGCCTCATAGGAGATTTCGCAGATGCCGTTCCGATCTTTCACACCGCAATCCTAGAAAAATCACAGAATAAAAATCGTGGGCAGCCTTGCCGCTATGGCCTTAGCGCGTCGTCGGCAGCTAGGCACGTAGGTCGCCACCTCGGGTTGGCGCATCATGGTCATCGTGATGGTGTCCATTGCATGATGCGCATCGACCCAATTCTTCACATCGTCCGGATAGTGCTGGTACATCTGATAGGTCGGCTGCGGCTCGATCACCTTCCAGAAGACAAAATATTCATAGGCGCCAGCGTGAAAGCCAAATTGAGCACGCGGTGTTGCACATACTCGGCCCGTTCCCAAGACCATTGTGCAGGCCGAGTTGCAATAGCCATCTACGACCCAGCGCGTATTATCATTTTCCGCTCCAAAGAACTTAGTCTCGTACTCATTAATGTTGCCGCCCTGGTCAGCAGTAATCACAGTGACGCCGGGGTCGTCCGGGCCGAAATTAGCTTCGCGGAAATCCGGTTCCCTCCAACTGAGATCGTCGTTCGGGTCCTCCGCCGCAGCATAGCTGTCCTCGCCGCGCACCGCGACCAACATTCCGCTCGTGCAGCCAGTGAGCGCCAGCAGCATCACCACGCCAGCAAGATATAAGCGGACGCAACCCCTCATACCTGCAAAAATGCGAGCAGTTTCTTTAACGAGGCGTCAACGCTGGCGTTGTGGGAATTCGTTAAGGATAAGGGTTCGTTGCAGTGCCTTTCTTTCCACGAGCGAAGTTGGCGTCGCGGGGATTGTTGTGAGTCCCTATAAGGCAGACAAAGCGCGAAGGTTTGTCGTGGAAATTGCCGTACCGCCCTGGCGGCCTCGGCTGGCGCTGAGGGCCTCAGGGAGAGTCATTCATGACTTGTGAGGCCACTTGGAAGAATCTTGACTCGCAAAACCGCATTAGCGGCTTTCCCTGAGTCTTGGCGGGGTATATTTTAGATCTTATGAGCCAGTTCTTGTTGTCGGGGTAACTGCCATTGTTGCGTTCACGGCTGCGATGGATGAGCGATCTCGGCGCTGACAGTTTATTCACCACGACCTCTCATACGTGCGACAATGGTATCGACCTGCCTCCGACAAGAGCCGGTTGGGTCTATATTGCTTCATCAACTTGGGGGGGCCCATGCGTCGTTTGACCATTGCGGCAATCGCCGCCGTCTGCACCATCGCCCTCACGCAAATCGCGTCAGCAGCCGATCTGCCGCGCAAGGCGCCTGCCTACTCGCCACCACCACCGGTATTTAGTTGGACCGGGTGCTACATCGGCGGCAACATCGGTTATGGTTGGGGACGCGACACGGTCACGATTTCTGATCTCGGTGCGACGACGGGAGTGCCGGAGTTGGCGGGTGTTCCCTTCGGTCCCGTTACCGGGGATACCAAGGGGGTTGTCGGTGGCGGTCAGGTCGGCTGCAACTATCAATTCGCGTCCAACTGGGTGATCGGCATCGAAGGCGACGGCGAAGCAGCCGACATCAGGGGCGACGCGACTCAATCTTTCTCGTTTGTGAGCCTGATAGGCCCCACAACAGTCACCGGGACGGCGCATGCCCAGACAGATTGGATTGCCAGCGCCACCGGTCGGCTCGGTTGGACGTGGGATCGCGTGATGCTTTATGCCAAGGGTGGCGCGGCATGGGCGGGTGACAAATACTCAGCTGACTTATCAGCCTTTAACGAACACATTGAAACAAGCGTTACGCGACCGGGGTGGACAGTTGGCGGCGGTCTCGAATGGGCTTTTTGGAACAATTGGTCTGCAAAAGTTGAGTACGATTTCTACAACTTCAACACGCGCAATCTGGCATTGCCCGGGACGATTGCTGGCATCCCCGAAGTAGTGCCAGGGGTTGACATCAAGGAGACCATCTCCACGGTCAAGTTCGGCGTCAACTATCGCTTCTACTAAGGCGAATGAAACCCACAGACAACAAAACCCCCGGGCAATGTCCCGGGGTTTTTCGTTTGGTGAGAGCCGAACTCTTGAATGTCCGCTTTTGGCACTTAGCGGACAATCCGACGGCAACAACGTTTGTCCGCTATTGGGGGTAAAGCGGACATTGGTCGGCACTGGCGCTAAATGGATCGGTAGCGACGGCCAGCAACGCGAACTGCCGGCCCTTATCCCGGCCACGGCAGCCAGAACAGCATCGAACCGTCGTCAGCGACTGCTCGCCGGGCTCGATGATGAGAGATGATGCCGACGGACTTTTGCTTCTTTTTTCTTTTCGTTCTTTGTCTCGTTCTCGTTCTTCATCTTCTCATCTAGATGCATGCCGAAAAAGAATGGCAGCGACCAAGTCGGCAGCACCAGCGGGAGCGCGTCCCTTAGAGCGCGCCTGGTATTGTCATGCTGCTTCGCTATATCCTCGGCCTCAGCGGCCTGTTTGGCCTCAGCGGTCTGTTCGGATTTCTTGTGCTTGCTAGCAGCCGCAACTGGTGATGCGGCAAAAGCTGCAACGACAAGCAGTAGAACGAGTTTCTTCATACGTCCCCCCTTTGGCCAATGCAGTTGTATCAATTGGCAACCTTATCATCAGTCATCCTGCTGGTTTTGCAATAGGGGTCGCCCCGTTGCGCCAGCAGGCGTCGATCAAGAAGAGGTATAGGAGATCTCATTCACCGCGGTACAAAGACGCGCAGTAGTTTTTAAACGACGAGCGCGACACACCTTAGGGGAAAATGTTATAAGTCCTGAATGTTTACGGCGCTAGGCAAGTGCCTCAAGCGTGTCGGTTTGCCGTCGTGTACTACCGCCGCGCTACTATTTGCAGTTCTCGTTGGCGGTCCAACGGTGGCCCAGGATAGGGGCGTCATGGATCGTCTGACACGCGACAACCTGAAATCGATGCTCGGCACTATCTCCGTTGAAGCGCAGCCCAACTTCGCTGGCGGCCAACTCGATGGCTGTTCAATCGGGTTCAATGTATTGGCGCAGGATTGGGCTTACAAACAGGGCGCGTACATCAAAGTTAGCGGGGCGTTCGGCCTGATGAGCGCACGGCAAGGAGGCGTTGCCGTGGTGCTCGAAGTTATCGTGCATGATATCGACGCTCGCACGATGAATGCCACGCCAAGTGCGCCAGCCAGCGCGTATTTCATATCAGGCGACACCACAACCAAAGATGCTATCGTCGGCAGTTATCCACCAGACGTACCGGGTGCAATTTTTGTCGTATCTCGGCTGGAACCAACTTTTTCAATAATTGTTCATGGTCTTTCCGCCGATAAGGTCGCCATCGCCTTTGCAAGAAACAAAGGCGGCACTGATGTGCCAGTGCTCATCGACACGAGCGTGGGGGAGACCGCCACAAATGGAAAACGCACACATTCGCCTAAAGCAGCGATGGACTTCGCTGATTGTGCCAAGACACTGATGCAACAAACTAGCAAGTAGGCCACAAGAGTCGGCCAAGGGAGGCCCCACGGGACAGCCCCTGGGAGGGCGGAGGGTCACCCGGTACTGCCATCGCGGCCGCCGCCCCTGGCCTGCACGCCAAGTCAAAGTGATTCGTGGTGGGAGTCAAAAGGGGCCAGGGCCGAGGGCAACGCTGGTGCACATTGATTAGTTGATCATTAGCTGGAAAAATGCCTCCACCAATAAAAGCATGTGTTCACAATGGTTTAGATTGTTTTTATGGTTAACACCAAGTTAACGGAACCAAAGGGCCGGTAAGCCTAAGGGCTGGTTTATGGCGATTGCCGATTGGGTGGGGAGCACTCGCCCTCCTGCTGTCATTCCGGGTTCACTCGTTGCGCTCGCGCCCGGAATGACGGGGTCGAGATTTACGGCCGCGTGGTCGCGGGTTGATGGCGGAAGTCGCCGGGCTGGTCGTGGTTGTTTCCACTTCGGATGAGCCGGCACTTATGCGGCGCGAGGCGGCCTATCTGACGCTCGCGGTTGCCGAATATTTCCGCGATCTCGGCGAGGACGCAGCTTAAGCAAGAGTCAATGACTATGGCGGAGGGATACCAACACTTAGATTGAATTCTACGGGGCGAAGAAACACAAAACTAACGTTATTGGGGCACAGTCGGCTGGAATGGTCCAGAACGCGGGCGTGTCGCCCCGGCGGCATCGCCAAGCCGCGACCGCGTATTCGGGGGCTTCGGGGAGTATCTAGTCGATGAAGTCACGCGAAACCCTTATCCGTCTTAAGAAGTTTCAGGTCGACGAGAAGCGGCGGAAGGTCGCTCAGATCGAAGCGATGATTGCCGAATTCGATCGCATTGCAGGCGAGCTCGAGCGCGAGATCAAGGTTGAGCAAGACCGCGCCGGCATTCATGATCCGGCCCACTTTGCCTATCCGACTTATGCCAAAGCTGCGACCTCGCGGCGCGAGAACCTCAAGCATTCGACCGACGAGCTACGCGTGCAGCTTGAGGACGCCAAGGCCGCGCTGGGCGAGGCTTTCGAAGAGCTCAAGAAGGTCGAGATGTTGGACGAGCGCGACCAGGCTCGAGAGAAGGCCGAGGAGAACGCGCGAGAGCAAACCGAGCTCGACCGGATCGCAGCACTGCGCTTCAACGCCGGCGGCGCGCCGGCGTAACTGCGCCGCCGGGTGGTCGATCTGGTGGAAGAAGTTGCAGGAGACCAGCGATAGCAGCGCGTCCGGCCGGGTCCACAATCCTAAAATGCCGCCGCCAGATCGCGCGCGCCTTGTGCCTGCGCACCGTGGCTCATTTTACTTTCGATATCGGCGATGAGATTGGCCACCACACCGGTGCGGCGCGCTACCGGGTTGCGCTCGTAGCCTTGCTGCTGGAAGAAATTCGCGGTTGGTACGCGCGCGCGTAAGGCTTGTGGCATCGTCACCATGTCAAAGCCGTTGCCGTCACCGGTCAGATTCATCAATTCGAGTTCGGCGGCAGTGAGCGGCGCCATGTAGCCCTTGGTGCGCGCGAAACGCACCGAGTCGGTCAGTTTCTGTACCTGCAACAGGGGGCCGAGGTCGATATCGAGCACGGCGGCATGGATGCCGAAGCCGCCCAGCGTGGTCTTGGCCAGCCGGTCGTGCTCGCTCCAGCGGTTGGGCACCGAGCGGCTATAGGCGATCATTCGCCTGAGCCCTTCAATCTTGTGTTCCATCGCCAGTTTTGCCGGGCCGCTCAGCGCTTTGGCCTTTTGTCGAAGCGGTGCGAGATAGCGATTGCCGTCTTCGGCCAAGAGCGACACGGTGTTGGTGCTGAGCAACTGGTTGTAACCCACCGCCGGCGAAATCGCGCGCGCGCCCGGCCGGTAGGGTACGAGGCCTGCCTGCGAGTCGTAGGCGCCGTTGCCGCCGGTCTCGAAGGCATAGACGCCGACGATCTGTTCGCGCGTGAGCCCTGCGGCGAGGGCGATGCGGGCATAGGCGCGCTTGAAGTCGAGGTCGCTCGCCGGCCGGTCCGGCACAAAGCCGAATTGTTCGGCAGCGTTCTTCAGGAAATCGGCGACGACAGGAATTTCCGGCCGCTCCGGCGGTGGCGCAGTCGGCGCACGCGGATCGACCGGCCGCGGCGGCCCGGAATAGACGGGCGGCTGGGTCAGCACGTAGTCGTCGAGCCCGATCGGCAGATGGTCGCGGCGCTTGCCGTTGCGGGTGCGGCGCTTTTCGGAGACCGCGTCCCAATAGGCGGAAGCTTGCGCTTCATAGGCGCCGTGCACCTGTTCATAGACCGCGAGCTTTGCCTGGTAGTCGGCTATCGCTCCGCTCGGCGGCGGCGCGAAAC
>DASSLE010000038.1:0-2331 GCA_035689725.1 Pseudolabrys sp. | reverse complement strand
GACCTTGTCCATCGCCGCCACCATCTCGTCGCCCGTGACGTGATCGGGCCAGTTCGGCACACTGTGCCAGGGTCGCTTTGGAGTGTTCGCCTCATAAGCGTGGACCTGGGAATCGATGATCGTCATCGCGGAAGCTCCTTAATTGCTAAGAGAGTTCGGTATCGCAACAGGTCGCGCTAGCCGTGTCCAGGCGGCGCCTGACGCAAGTGCTGCTCAACCTCGTCGGCAACGCCATCAAGTTCACCGACCAGCAAGACGAAACTGCTACCGCATGTCCGCTATTAACCCAAAGCGGACATGGGCGAGTTTTAATTGCGGGCGAAAATTAAACCGCCCGGCCGGATAGCCGGGCGGTCTGATATTCTTTCGTCGCGGGTGAGCGCGCGCCTTATCGCCGGTAACGTCGGTGTTGCCGATAATGACGGACAGGCACGACGGGATGCAGCTCGAGCCCGGTCACGGTGGCAACGACGTTGAGCCCGATCTGGCCCTCGACGCTCACCGGCTGGAGAGTGAATGAGTTGGCCCCGCCCACGAGGCCATTGGCGCCAACGCCGACACCCACCGCAGCTCCAGCAGAAACGCCACCATATCCTCCGGCCAGCGCACCGGGGCCCACTCCTCCGGCCAGCGCACCGGGGCCCACGCGCGGGGTCGGCGCGAAGACGGCCCAGGCCAGGGTGATATCGCTGCTGAAACCGATTTGGGCTCCGAAGCGGTGCACAGTGCCTTGATAGTATTGGACCGGAGCGCCGGAGGCGGGCGCGAAGACACAATTGAATGCGCGCGCCGACACGACGATATAGCCTGCCGTCTCCGGGCTTCGGCAAGTCAGCATGCCCACCTCGACGTCCGCGCGAGCGGGTGTCGTCGTCGTGAAGGCGATGCCAAACAGCGCGGCGGCGAGTGCGGAGCGAACAGCGAGTTTGATCGACATGTTATTCCTTTCCGTCAACAACCAAGAATGAAGATGACCATTTGACCTAATGAATTGTGGCCGCTTGGTGGATGCAAAGCGGTTGCTGTTATGAATTCTTTGAATTGTTGCCGTTAGGGCACATGCCGTATGCCGCCCTTACTCTTCTTCAAACTACCGCGAAACGATCTTTCGCTCCGCCAGTTTTGCAGATGTCCGCTTTTGGCCCATGGCGGACATGAGCTACTGCGCCGCACATGTCTGCTCTCGGGGGTAAAGCGGACATGGCCTATTGCAGCGCAAATGTCCGCTTCTGACCCAAAGCGGACATTCGTTGCGCCAGGTGCTTTAAAGGAGGTTCCTCCTGAAATCGATGTCCATGCAAATCGAAACCGCCCGGCGTTTCGTCAGCCGTGCGGCCATATCGTCACCGCATCAGTTCACCGCAAAGCAGTAAAGTAAGCCGGCGCCGCCGGTGCTCTTCAACCCCTCCGGGCTGCAGCCGCGGGAGGGATGCGCCGAATTCCACGAGTGCGACGGCGCATCGTCGCGCAGGCCCAGGCGGTCGCTGTGACCGACGATGGCCGAGCCTTCGCCGCTCTTGGTCCAGTTGCCGCAAGTCGCATCCTTGTCCGGCGGTGGCGCGCGGCCATCTTCCGTCGAGCCAGTGAGGATGTCGTGCTGGTTGCCGACAAAGAACCGCCCGGGAATGTGCCGCCCGTTTTCCGCCAAGGAGTTGTCCAGGTTGATATTGTTGTTGGAATGCAAATCCTCGACATTGGCTGCGATCTGGACCCCGTTGACATTGACCCACGGGCCCCTGCCGATCCGGTCGCGAGCGTTCACCGCCGTCGCGCCGCCGGTGGCTTGCACGCTGAGATAGGCGTGCCAGGTCTTGGAGCCGGCGCCGACCTTGGCTGCCAGGTCCTGGCAATGCTTATCGGCACCGGCGAGGCCGCCGAAGTCGGCGCCCTTGGGTCCGCCGACACTGCTGACGAAGAACGTCACGTTGGGATATTCGGACGGCAGCGGTTGCGCCTGCGATTCCCCGGCCAGAACGAAAGGCGCAAGCGTCGCGACTGCAAAAGCAACAACTGCAAGCTTCATGGATTTCTCCCCGCTGGGTGCTGATCGATCTTGCCTGAGAACTAACCCCAAGCTGGTCGATTTCTTTCATAATCGGTTTGGTTGGCAGCCTTCAGCAAGGCCGAGTTCTGGTCTTGCGATCAAGTGTTCGTGACGACAATACTACCGCTGCGACTTGAAGAAGCGCATGTCCGCTATTGGCCCATAGCGGACATCCCTAGTTGCGCCGCACATGTCCGCTTTCGGGGGCAAAGCGGGTCTGCTTATGACCCAAAGCGGACAAGTTGGTCCTTTCAATTGACCTTACCAAGCGGAGCCACCTTTACGCC
>DASSLE010000037.1:0-6347 GCA_035689725.1 Pseudolabrys sp. | reverse complement strand
AGGAATGGTTCTGCCACGGCGTCAGTGCGAGCCGGACCTTGCCTACCACTTGCGTCCACAAATGCAGTGTGTCGCGCGTGTCCTTCCACGCTGCATAAGAAAGTTCAGGCCACCGCTCTGCGATCGATCGTGACATTCCGGGTCGGTGCTCCCTTTCGACGGTATGGACGGTTTGGTAGTGACTGATTATGGCCGGGATTCACCTATAGTGCACTCTGGCAAGGGGGCGCCAATGGCCGCGATCGGGAATACAGACATCGCGCCGCCGCATCGCTGGCTGCGCGTGGTCCTTGTCCTCGTTGCAGCTCTTGAATTTCTGGATGCGCTGTCCGGCGTGCAAAATATTTTTACCGACTATCACCACCTGACGGCATTCCTGCGCTTCGCGCAAACCCTCACCAGCATCAGGCTCGCGCTGGCGCCGGTGATCGCCGGCGCTGCACTGATCTATGCCGCATTGGGTAACATCCGCCGTGCCATTCTGGCGTTGGCCGCTCTGGAGATCACGACCTGGCTCCTGGAGGATGTCTGGTCGATCCCGATCCAGGGACTCGAGCTGTCGGCCGACTACGGCGGCATGCTCGCATTCTTCCATCACTTCGTATTTCCGGCCGCCGCGCTCGCCGGCGCGGCACTCGCTTTCAAGGACCGCCGGCTTCCGCTGGCCGGCCTGCTGGTCAGCGTACCGACGATTGTGAACTGGGCCGGCGTCGTCGCATTCACCGTCGCAGTCATGATGTACGGTTTCTGAGCGGCGCGGCGTCACTGCCCGACGTGAAAGCGAACCGTGGTCGCGAGCGTGATCCAGTTCGCGTTTTCGCCATAAATATTGCGGCTAAATCAGATCCATGTTGAAGTCGTCGATCGGACGCCAGCGCAGCCCGACCTGGAAGCGCGGCTCGGTCACGCCAATGGCCTCCTGCCGCGCGCCGAGCTGGCCGAAGACTTCGGCGGTGAGCGTCCAGCCATTGTCCGGCGTTCGCCAGTCTACGCCCGCGCCGTAAGTCGCATAGTGCTGTCCGGCGACGCGATCCCATTCCCAGCCGGCGTTGAGGTTAATGCGCAGCACATTCGATAATCGCAACGTTGCAGGGACGGTTGCGAACATTGCGACAGTCTGCTGGTTGGTGAGATCGTAAGCGGCTGCGCCCGACACCGCGATACCCCAGCTTCCGATTGCAGTCGGCACCAGATTGGTCTTGATCTTGGGGCTATACCGTTCGTCCATTCATCGTCGGCGCGCGCGCGGATGAGTTGCGCACTCAGCTCAACCGGGCGGAACACATTGACCACGCAAGTCGGCGTAGTCGCCGCGAAGATGTCGTGGTTGCTTGCGGTTGAAACCCAGGATTCGACCTTGCAGGCGCCTTGCTCGCTCACCTCCGCAGTGTCGACGGCATAGGCAGCACCGGCTGCGCGTACCCTCTCCGACAATGCTGAGGCGGCCGCAACGATGGACCAACAGGGTAGCGGCCCTTACGGAGCCCGCGAACAAGTCTTGCCCCCCTAAATCTGACTGCGGCGGATGTCAGCGCGGGGAAAACCCCATTAGGGTTCATCATTTATTTTGTGGTCTGCCCGGACCAATTCTCCACATTTGTCAGTTGGGCGGGCCGATTCCTTCATTAAGTCGCGCACCACCTCCGCGTGTTTCGAGACCGCACTTGTTTGGCCGCCGTGTGGGCGGCAGATTCTTTGCGGGAGCCTAAGCCGCCTCACCTTTGCCTGCGCTGCCTCCGAAAAACGAACGATTGACGCGCGGCGTTTCATCTGTCATCCGCAGCGTCTCTTCTCGTCATTTCTCCAGTCCCCGCAATGCCCCGAAGATCGTTTCGTATTGGCCGTTCTTTCACCGGCCTCGGCCTGTTCGCCATTAGGCCGATCAGGAAGCGTGAAAAAATCGCCGAATATAAAGGCCCGCGCGTGGGTACCGAGGAAGCCGGCCGGCTCGAACGGCGCGGCAACCGCTACCTCTACGAGATCAACCCGCAGATCACCATCGATGGCAGCCCGCGCAGCAATGTCGCCCGCTACGCCAATCATTCCTGCAATCCGAACGCAGAGACCTACACCTATGGTGGCCGCGTGTTCATCCGTGCGCTGCGCAATATCAAGCCGGACGAGGAGATCACCTATGACTACGGCAATCACTATCTCAAATACGTCATCGGCCGCTCGCGTTGCCAATGCCGCCGTTGCCGTCGGCGCCGGGCGCGAAAACAGCGCGAAGTGCGCGCGTTGAAAAAGCGCCGGGCCGCACGGCTCGCGCGCATGCGTCGGCGTCGCTAGCAAGCCGCGCAGGCCCGCCATACGCTTTTGCCTCTGCCCGCCCTCTTTCACCCGTGCTAGGCAGGCGCTGGAATTCGCTGGGGCCTTCCTTGACCTCCGACAGCCTTGACCAGCGCGCGAGTCCGCGTGCCGACCGTATCCCGCTCGGCATTCTGTTCATGCTCGGCGCGACCATCATGTTCGCGCTCTCCAGTGCGCTGTCGAAATGGCAGGTCGCGGAGTATTCCTTCGTCGAGGTTCTGTTCTTCCGCGCCATCGCATCACTGTTCACGTGCGCCGTGCTGATTCTGCCGCGCACCGGCTTCCTCGTGTTGCGCACACGGCGGCTGCGCGACCATTTCGGACGGAGCGCGACGCAAGCCACGGCGCAGAGCCTGATCATTATCGCGTTCGGGTTGATGCCGCTCGCCGGCGCGGTCGCAATCAATTTTTCGTCGCCGCTCTTTGCAACATTGTTCGCTGCGCTGTGGTTGAAGGAAAAGGTCGGACTTGCCCGCGCCGGTGCGCTGGCCGCGGGTTTCCTCGGCGTGCTGCTGGTGGCCGCGCCAGGCGCCGACAGTTTCCGCCTTGGTGCAATGTTCGCACTTGGCAATGCAGTCCTGTTCGGCAGCGTCACTGCGGCAGTGCGTGGCATGACCACAACCGAATCGGCCGAGACGTTGACCATGTATCAAATGATCTTTCTGACGCTATTTTTTGCGATGGCGTTGCCATTCTTCTTTATCTGGCCGACGCCGACTGACGCGGCCGCGATGATCGGCAATGGCGTCATCAATGCGATCGGACAATACTGGTGGACGCGCGCGTTGTCGTTGGCGCCGCCCTCGGCAGTCGGGCCGTTCTATTACTTCACGCTGGCCTGGTCGGCCGCACTCGGTTTCGTGTTCTGGGGCGACGTGCCTACGCCTGCGCTTGTTGCCGGGTCCGCGATCGTGGTCGGCTCCGGACTGTTCCTGCTATGGCATGAATCGACGAAAAAGCCGTTGGCCGCCGACTAGAGCCCGCATTGCCATCATGCCGCCGCTGCGTCATCAATTGCCGCAACACGTTTCATGGGAGTGAGACCGATGAGCCTGAATATCCGCCGCGTCGTAACCGGCCATGACGATCAGGGCCGCGCCAAGGTCCTGATCGACGAACCCGTCAAGAACGTAGCGTCGCAACGCCCCGGCGCGCTCTACAGCGTGATCTGGTCGAGCGAGGGCTTTCCGGTCAACAACGACGGCGACGTGGACCCCTCCGGCAAGAAGATCGGCACCACGATTCCCGATGGTACGGTGTTCCGTATTGTCAGCTTTGGTCCTGGCGTGGCGCCGCGCAACCATCGTACCGACTCCATCGACTATGCGGTTGTCATCTCGGGAGAGATCGACATGGAGCTGGATACCGGCACCGTACATCTCAAGGCCGGCGATGTGTTGGTCCAGCGCGGCACCACCCATAACTGGGTGAATAAAGGCACGGCACCGTGCGTGATCGCCTTCACGCTTGTATCGGCAAAGCCAGTCAACGCCGGCGGCAAGACGCTCGAAGCGCGGGGGTGATTGCTTCTGTCGTCCCGGTTGACCTAACGCCTCATCCATCCAGCTCCGGATAATGCCGGAAGATTCCCATCTCGTTGAATGTGATCCGCCGCGGAGATGCAAGATAGGCCTTGATGCCCGGCCGCGCCGCGACCTTGTCGCGAACCGTGACAAGGCCCGGCACTTTCCGCTCAATGCCTTTCATGGCCTGCGGAAAGGCGTAACGAAGGCCTTCGATCAGCTGGAAGACCGAAAGGTCGATATAGGTCGCCTTGCGGCCGAGCAAATAAGGCCCCCCACCCTTCTTCAGCACCGTCTCAAAGTAATCGAGATATTTCGGCGCGCGTTCGTCGAGAAAATTCTCGGCGTAGCGTTTCGCCTCAGGCTTCTGATCTTCGTAATATAGACCTGAGCCGACCGGGTGGTGCGTGTCGTGGATTTCTTTCACGAAGTCGGTGACCGTGAGCTGCAGCTGATGCAGCCAGAGACGCCCTGCTTCGTCGCGGGGACCAAGTTTCAGGCGCGGACCCAGATAAAATAAAATATTGGCGACCTGCGCGATCACCAATTTGCCTGCCTTCAGGAACGGCGGTGCGAATGGCGGGTGCTTGTCGCGCCCGCCATTCATCATTGCCATCATCCGGCCCATGCCGCCGGATTTGCGCGCAACGTCGTCATAGGTGGCTCCGGCATCCTCGAGCGCGAGCCGTACAAATTCACCGCGGCCCTGAATGTCCGGCCAGTAGAACAGCTGATAGCGCATGGGATCACTCCCAACCGCAAGCACCATTTCCGGGAGCGCGAGCTTCGCTCACGCCCCGGAATGACTTCAAGGGGGTATTGAACTTTTTTGGTTCGACGTTGACTTGCGTAACGTTAGTGTTGCGCGGCTAATTCACCGCGAAGCAGTACATCAGCCCGTCGCCGCCGGTCGAACGCAGATCGGCTTGCGAGCAGCCGCCATCCGGCCCCCGCGAGGGATGCGACGAATTCCACGACTTGGACGCGTCGTCGTCACGCAGACCCTGACGGTCGTTATGGCCGAGCATGACCGAACCCTGCGTGCTGCTCGTGTAGTTCTTGCAGGTCATGTCTTTGTCATCTGGAAAGGCTTTTCCGTCCGCCGTCGAGCCTGTCAGGATGTCATGCCGGTTCGGCGTGTCGCCGCGGCCGTTGATGACGTCGCCTTTTTCCGAAAGATTGTTTTGCTTGCTGAGCTTGTTGTTGGCGCTATGCAAATCATCGACGCTCGTGGCGACGACCACACCCTTGGCATTCATCCAGGGACCCTTTCCGATCCGGTCACGCGCATTCACCGCGCCGGCGCCTTGCGTGGACAGATAAGCGTGCCAGGTCTTGGCGCCCGCCCCCGCCGATTGCGCGAGCTGCTGGCAATGCCGGTCGGCGCCGGCAATCCCGCCCAAATTCGCGCCTTTGCCCGGCCCGGCGCTTGTTACGAAGAACGTCATATTCGCCTGTTGCGCCGGCGCAGGCGCAGCACACAGAAACAGGCATGCCGCGAGCGGCGCGCCAATTCGAACGAGACTCATCTTATTATCTCCCAACATTGGCAAAGACCCGTCGTCGGGAGAGCACAACCCCGCCGACGAAATTCTATTCCGCATTCACGCGTCACTGATGTCGCAACTCAGCCGGGTTTCCCGGAATATTGCGCGTCAGTAACCGGTTCGAGCCAAGTCACGTGTTCACCGCCTTGAGCTTCCTGCATGGCAATATGTTCCATGCCGTGCTCGGCGGTGGCGCCGTGCCAGTGTTTCTCGTCCGGCGGAATCCAAACGGTGTCGCCAGCGCGAATTTCACGCACCGGCCCGCCCCAGGTCTGCACCCGGCCGATCCCGGAGGTGACAAAAAGCGTTTGACCGAGCGGATGGGTATGCCAGGCGGTGCGTGCACCCGGTTCGAAGCGCACCCACGCCGATCGAATGCGCGCAGGATCCGGCGCCTGAATAACGGGATCCTGCCATACCGTTCCGGTAAAACTCGGCGCCCCCATCCGGCGTGAAGGCCGCGACCCGCAAGCGATAATGTCCATATCGGTTTCTCCCCTGTCGACACAGTGTCCTGCGAGCGCCCCACCGAGCGCAATAGTTTAAATGGCGGACATGTAATAAAGCCCGGCGTCGCCGCCGGGCTTCGACTTCAAGGCATACGATTGCAGAACGTCAGGCCGGCTGCAAATTGCCGGCGGCCTGCTTGCCGCGCTCGGTCACGATTTCGAAGCTAATCTTCTGGCCCTCGACCAGCGAGCGCATACCGGCGCGCTCCACTGCGCTGATGTGCACGAACACATCCTTCGAGCCATCGTCCGGCTGAATGAAGCCGAAGCCTTTTTGGGTATTGAAAAATTTCACAGTTCCGACAGGCATCAAGAGATTCCTTTCACGCTTCCTGTTGAACGCCCGCGCGTTCATCGCGTTGGCGGTCACAAGCCAAGTTTTTGGGAGTTCACTTGAGGCGCAGCCCAAAACCGGGAGCGTGGCAGCAAGATGAGGCCGAAAACCAGGTTGCGGGCGG
>DASSLE010000036.1:0-3712 GCA_035689725.1 Pseudolabrys sp. | reverse complement strand
GGGATCGCTGGACGACGAACTGCAGGTTGCCCGGCTCTTGGCGCACTTTTTGAGCTAGCTCTCGCAAGATCGCCTCGATCTTCTCGATTTGACCGTCGCGCGGGCGCCATCGGGCTACAATCACGTGCGTCATGGATTTACTTGGTGGAAGCCTGGGAAGCGCCGAAAGCTTCCGATAATCGCTTTGCCGCTTCATCAAGATGGCACGCCTTGTTCTGCAGCGCTTGGATCGACAAACGCCAGATCGGTCCGGAAATTCCGATTGCGCCGACAACCTGGCCGCTGAAATCATGCACAGGCATTGCCGCACAACGCATTTCGTTGTCGAATTCACCGTCGTCGAAAGCAATGCCCGCACGCCGGACATCCTGGAGCTCCCGCCGCAACCGTTGCGCATTGGTGATCGTCTTCGGCGTCATTGATTTCAACTCTACGCGGTCAAGATAGCGGTCGATCTGATCCGGCCGCAGGGCGGCGAGTATGACTTTGCCCAATGCCGTGCAGTAGGCTGGCCGCACAACTCCAACGCGATCCGCGAGCTGAAACGCGCCCGGCCCCGGCGTGCGCGCCATAACCACCACCGCGTCGCTCATGCGCGCGGCAAAATGGCTGCTCTCGCCGGTCTCGCGAGACAAGTCGTCGAGCACGGGTGTCGCCATGCTTACCATTTCCATCTCATCGAGAGCACTGGCAGCCAGCGCGAAAAGCGGACGGCCAACACGGTAGCGTTTGCTCTCCTTGATCTGCCGGATATAGCCGAGCGATACCATCGTCTTCACGAGATGAAAGGTCGTGCTGTTGTGCAAGCCAACCCGTTTGCTGAGATCGGCCAGTCCGATCCCATCGCGGTTGCGCGCCACTTCTTCCAGAATGGAAAAGGCGCGGCCAATCGATTGCACTCCGCCGCGCGCCCGATCCTCAACGTCATCATCGATGTTCGGCAAGGGATTTTCGACAATACGCGCGATCGCCGCACGACCACGAGCGGGACGCCCTCGCTCAGGACTGATTTTTGATTTTACTCGGCTTCTCAAAATAAGGCTCCAACGATTCCAATGTCGTCTTTGTAGAACGGGCGAAATCTCATTTCTACAGGTTGAACAAGACGAGCCGTTCTTCGGTCATATCGCGGATCGAATATTTCGGTCCTTCACGGCCGATCCCACTGTCCTTAACCCCACCATAAGCGAGTTGGTCGGTCCGCCACGTGGAGGAACCGTTAATGATCACTCCACCGGTGCGAATACTACGCACCGCCCGGATCGCGATCTCGTTGGATTTGGTGAAGACCCCGCATTGCAGCCCATAGCGGCTGGCGCTGATCTCACGGCAGACCGCATCGAAATCGTCGTAAGGCATTATGCTAATGACCGGCCCGAACACCTCCTCGCAGACCACCTTCATCGCAGGTTTAACATCGACCAGCACCGTCGGCTCAAGCTGGGCGCCTTTTCGTTTGCCGCCCGCCAGGATACGGGCCCCGCTGTTTACCGCTTCGCCCACCCATGTTTCCACCCGCCGCGCGGAATTCTCATCAATCAAAGTACCGACATCAGTCGCCGGATCGAGCGGGTCGCCAACCTTGAGCTTCTTGACTTCGGCAACAACCAGCGCAGCGAAGCGGTCATAAAGGGAGCGATGTACATAGACGGTCTGCACTGAAATACAGCTTTGGCCAGACAGCCGCATCGCGTTGCGGGCGCAGACCGTCGCAGCATCGGCAATCGAAGCATCTTCGTGCACGATGGTTGTGCCGTTGCCGCCCAGCTCAAGCGCCACGCGACGCAGGCCAGAGGTCGCCTTGATTTCGGCGCCGACCCGGCTCGATCCCGTGAAGGTTACAAAATCGACGCGGCGGTCGCGCACGAGTGCGGGTCCAACCTGATCGCCGTACAAGATATTCAGTGCGCCAGCGGGCGTACCACCATCAACAAACAGCTTGGCAAGTTCATGAATCACGCCCGGCGATTGCGGTGGCGCCTTCAGTACGATTGCGTTGCCGGCGGCGAGCGCCGGGGCGACCTTGTGACAGGCAAGATTGAACGGCGCATTGAACGGCGTGATGCCCGCGACGACCCCGACTGGAAATCTCAGCATGAAACAAATTTTGCCGGCGCCCATTGCCGATGCGTCGAGCGGCACGTGCTCTCCTTCAATCCGCACGGCCTCCTCCGCCGACAGCATCAACGTATCCTGCGAGCGGACGACCTCGGCACGCGCATCCTTGATCGCCTTGCCAGTCTCACGCGCCATGACGTCGGCGATGCGATCCGCCCGCTCGGCGAGTAGCGCACCGACACGGCGCAAGAGCGCGGCGCGCTCGAAGCCCGGCATCGCCGCCATCCGGGACTTCGCGTCCACTGCCGCTGACAGCGCATCATCAAGGTCGGCCATCGACGACCTGGGCGCCAGCGCCGTGACCTCGCCGCGATAGGGATCATACACCTCGTAGCTTTCTACCGGCGCGCGCCAGGTGCCACCGATCAACATGGGAATGGAGGCTGGCGACTTAGTGCTGATTGATATGGGCTGCGTAGCTGCGGTCATGGACGTCTCCCCGGCATCGGCACACGTTAGCACCCGCTATTTCAAATTGGCAAACACCAACTCACATTGTCGGATATTCATTGACTCGATCTGGTCGCGCCATAAACTGCCCGCCTAATTCGAGTGGTGTGCCGGGACGGCGGAATGAAAACGCAGGCGGAATGCTTCGGCTGTAATACCTATTCCTACATTCGATCAGAGCCTGCCCATCGATGCGTCGCCCGCCTCGCCGATTTTGGCTTTCGTAAATTCGAGCTGATGGCGCATCCGGGGCATTTGTGGCCGCCGGGGCCAAACGCCGAGGACCTGGTCGACTTGCGTCGGATACTAAGCGCGCGCGGCCTTGAGGTCGTCACGCTCAATATGCCGAACATCGACATCAACGTTGCCGCCGCAGCGCCGGAGATGCGGGCCTACTCGATCGCGATGCTCACCGGAACAATTCGACTCGCCGGCGAAATCGGAGTGCGCGGCATCGTAATCGGCCCTGGTAAGGCCAATCCGCTGTTTCCCGCCGACGCCGCGGAATTGGTGCCCCATTTTTTTGCTGCACTCGATGCGCTCTGTCCACTCGCCAAGTCTGCCGGCACCGCGCTTTGGATCGAGAACATGCCGTTCGCGTATCTGCCAGCCATCGACGGACTCATGAGCGTCCTGGATCGTTACGGCAATGACGACATCGGCATCGTCTATGATGTCGCCAATGCTCATTTTATCAACGAGGACATCCGCACCGGTCTTGTGCGATGCGGAAAGCGTTTAAGGCTTGTGCATCTCTCCGATACCGGCCGGCAGCAATACCGCCATGATTCGGTGGGCCACGGCAGCGTTCCGTTTCGTGATATCCCCGCAATGCTGCGTGACGTCGGCTACCGCGAGTCTCCAATGCTCGAGATCATATCCCGCAACGCCGACAACGATATTCTCGACAGCGTGGAGAGGCTGACTGCGTTCGGATTCGCGCCAGCAGTCGCCGTCAGCAGCCCTTAATTATCACCGCAATAACACAACAACCGGCTGGACCTCATGTTGCCGTCTTCAAGTGATGTTGTGGTGGTCGGAGCCGGCAATGCGGCGTTTTGCGCTGCGCATGCCGCTGCCGAGCACGGTGTCTCTGTCCTTGTGCTCGAGCGCGCGTCAGAAGATGAATCAGGCGGCAACAGCC
>DASSLE010000035.1:0-3508 GCA_035689725.1 Pseudolabrys sp. | reverse complement strand
TCTTGTTCCGTTTCTGCGCTTGACGCGGCCACTTGAATCGACCGCAAGTCCCCCTTGAGTATGGAACAACGCGCCGGTCACCTTAACCGCGTGGTATGGCGGTCCGCAGCCTTGTGCTTTGAGGAATTTGCGGCCGAAACGATCCTGGGCATTGGCCGATTTTAGGTTCTCGACTCCGTCCCATTCGGCGGCGAAAGCTGCGGTAGGAACATACATAGCCGTTGCCAGGTCTGCGATACTTTCGGCGCTGCGGATCGCACCCGCGTGTTCGGCCTGACGGAAATCTTCGAACTGTCGCGCCACCTTGGCGATTCGTTCATCAAATACGTCCCAGGCAAATCCCCCCGGTTGCCGCAGCACTTCGGCAGCCTGTTCTGAGTAGCCGCGTGTTTCGTCGCAGAACCGGCGGCCTTCGCCGTTAATTTGAATACCGCCCTGCATGATGACTGCCCAACTGATCAAGATATTATGCGGCGTCGCCACCGATCCGTGGCCCTGATAGGCACTGAGATTCGAAGCCATGGCGCCGAGGGATTCGCCCCAAATGATGGCGTCACCTCGATTGCCCGGATGGCCGAAATAGAGGGCGTCGGACATCTCCGGAATAAATCGGCGGACAAGATCGGGATTTCCACCGAAGCCGTTGCAGGCGACAATCAAGACGTCGCAACCGATCCGTTCGCGGATAGTGTTGCGTCGCAAAACCTCAATGCCGCAAATGGCGCCGCCATCCACGAACAACTTCTCAGCCACGCTTTCGGTCAGAATGACGATGCCGATTGCCTCGGCCGCTTGGCGAAGACGGTCGATTAATTCTCGGCCAGTACGGCTCGGCAGACCGTGCATCCGCAGGGCCGAATGCCCCGGATAGTTGAAATTGTCCACCACATCGAACGGCAGGCCGTAACGATCTGTAAGCCACTCGACTAACGGAGCGGAGCTCCGAGCGGCGGCGGCGACGACGGCAGGATCTGCCTCCCCCTTCGACTTCCGGTGGATGTCAGTCGCAAACAAATGCGGGCTGTCGGTAATCCCCTTTGCCCGCTGAAAGCGGGTGCCCGCGGCAGGAATGAGCCCAGCCGATAGCGCCGTCGAACCCGCGGGCACAGCGTCGCGTTCAACTATCAGCGCGTCGAGGCCGGATTCCTTCGCCGCGAGCCCCGCGCACAATCCGGCGGCGCCAGCACCGATGATGAGCAAAGGCACTCGCGTATTGAACTTTTCATCCGCCGCCCCGACGACCGTGTTCATACTAATATGTCGTGCATCGCGGTAGAGATCGTAGCGTCCAAAACAGAGGTAGTGGAAGAGCTCTTTGATGTCTGCTTTGGGCCATTCGCGACCTAGCTAGCTAGTCAAGGCCGACGTTCGTACTAGTGATCGGAATGACTACAGCGCAAGTTTTATCGTCTTGCGAACGGAGGCCACTCCGTGAATCCGAAGTCATTACAAGGAACGGTAAAATGGATACAACTTGGGCCTACAAGGGCAGCTATCTTCATGTTGCGGACGGGAAGCTAACAGGCATCCAACTTCTTCAATGATAGGTTACCGGTTTGCCGCAATGATCCTGATTTACTTCGATTGAGCAATTAGTCGCTTCATTCACATCGGCTTGGGTCAAAAGCGGACATAATTGGCCGCTTGAAATGTCTGCTGTGAGCCCCGCCACAAAAAGCGCATTAAATTCAATTCGCTCTAGAGAAGCGGTGCGACTGGTGTTAAGGATGTGACGAAGAAACCCTCGAGCGCAGGAGAAGCAGCGTGAATACGACGGTCGCCGAGCCTCTTAAGGGTAGAGAGCTCGTAACCAGGGTGTACAAATACTTTGTCCGACGGGTGCTGTTCCCGCTCGGAGTGCTTTGTCCCTTCGCGTATTTTTTCCCAAAGATCGCGATCTTTTACGCCGTGTGTGGCGCCTATGACGTCAGCCGCAACAAGGGGCTGAACTTTTCCACGCTGCGGCGCTATTTCATCGGCAACGGATTCGGGACCTGGGTCCTGTCGCCATTCAATACTCTGCTGGATTTGTTGTCACTGCCGTACATCAACAAAGGTGTTTATCGGCTAGAGGATCTACCGTCCTCCTATCAGGACGAGGTGAAGCGACTGATGGAAATTGCGAAAGAGCAGGATCTTGTCGCTCGACTGGAGGAGCGGGCCAAGGAGTTTCCGCGGACAATGATTTTCTTCCGATGGTACGGCGTCAACGTACACTCGTTCTTGGATGTTCCGGCGTTCCATCAGCCATGGAAGTACATCCAAACGATTGGGGTTTCAGTTTTCAATAAGAAGGTTTCCACCTCGAAGCACTTTGGATACCTGCGGGCTTCATTGCGCATTTTGTACAATCTCAACGATATGAACGATCGGTCCGCCTACATCGAGGTCGGCGACAAGATCAGCTATTGGTGCGAGAATAAACTATTTATTTTCGATGACACGCTGCTGCACAACTCGGCTAACGAAACCAATCAGACGCGTTATTGCCTGTTCGTCGACATGGTCCGCCCGACGCCGTTCCCAGGCTTTATGCGTACCGTCATCTCCGGCGTTCGGCTACTGACCCAGAGCTTCAAGTTCGTCTACTACCAGAACTGGAAGATTCTCGAGCGCTAGTCAAACAAGACGGATTGATCCGCTTGGCAGCAAATAATTTGAGCGGTGCAGATTTCTTCGTCCCCGGGAGTTTCTCAATTGATGATCTGTATGCATCATCAATGGCTCTTCGCTTTTCTTTAGAACGCCCAGCATTAAGTTTGATGCCTAGGCACCGGCAGATGAACTGACACTTGCTGTTTTTATGCGGCGGATTCGGCAAGCTCGCGAGTGGCCTGCTATGGGCTCGGAGCGCGGCCGGTAAGGAACCACAACCCGCGACTTAAATTTGGACAGGTTTCCGCAAGTTAGTGTGTCCAGGCCTCGCGGCGCCGGACCGAAAAATTGTCAGAGTATGAGATAGCACGTCTTTTCAACGGTATGGGTTCAAACACCTGGTAGGCAATGCCATTCTTTTTACAATAGGCCATTGCCTCCTCCTTCGTGCCGAAGCGCAACTGTAGTTGTTGCCGCATATCGCCCGAAGAGGTCCAACCCATCAGCGGCTCCACCTGTCGTGGCAGCTCCGGCTCAAAATTGAGCACCCAGGCCTTGGTATTGGCAAAACCCGATTGCATGGCGGTCTTGGAGGGCTTGTAGATGCGTGCGGGCATGGGGAACCCCAAATTAAGCGTCCGAATCCCTATAAACAGCAAATTAGAGCATGGCAAATTGCCGAGTACAGCCCAACGCTGATGCCTCGGGATCATCCTTCCGTCGATTGATTGGAGCGGCTCGAAAATTTACTAGACAGGTCAGCACGGCGAATTGATCGTGGCTAACCTATGTAAGTGCGCCGTTGCAAGAGCCTTGGTACGTCCTTGCCATCCAATTTCAAATGCGCTGACCTAATTTAGGATGACGATTGACGTATGTCAGGCAAAGACCGCGCGAAGGAATTGTTTTTCGT
>DASSLE010000034.1:0-25377 GCA_035689725.1 Pseudolabrys sp. | reverse complement strand
CGTCTTCGACAACGCGCCGCCCCTGAGTATCTCTATCGAGACACGGCCAGAGGTGGGTGAGGGCTTTGATCCTGTCGCCTCCCTCTTCAAGCAATTCGAGTTGATATACGTGGTGGGTACCGAGCGCGACCTTGTAAAGGTGCGCACAAACTATCGCAGGGAGACCGTATATCTCTATCGTCTCAACACATCGCCTGAGGACGCTCGCCGGCTGCTGGCGATCTATCTGAAGCGGATCAACGAACTCGCCGACCGGCCGGAGTTCTATCACTTGCTAAGCAACAGCTGCACGATCAACATCATACGTTACGCAAATGCTGCCGGCCGAACCGGCCGGTTCGACATTCGCCATCTGCTAAACGGCTTGATCGATAGCTACCTCTACCATTCGGGTCGGGTGGACACGACGCTGCCGTTTGACGAATTGCGGCGACGCTCACTGATCAACGAGGCTGCGCAGGCGGCCGACGACGCGCCTGATTTCCCGGACCGCATTCGCGCATCGCTGCCGACAATCGCACGTTAAGCTATCCGGCCTGCTGGAAATGCGCGTGGGGTGGCCGCGCAATAACTTTAGATGTCATTCCTGAAACGATTGCGGACTTCGCTAGCCACTTTTGCTATCCTGCATAAATGATGCTCGGCAGTGTGAAGAATAGTCGCCTCGTACTTGTTTTCCTCGTCCTGATGATTGCGTCACTCGTCGGACTGCTGCTGCTGCCACCGATTGCCCAGAATCAGAGCTATCACGATTTCGCCGACCAGCGGACATTCTTCGGAATACCGCATTTCTGGAATGTTGTTTCGAATTTTCCCTTTATTGCGGTCGGAGCCGCAGGGCTGTGGCAACTTCGTCGCGATCCGGCAATCGATGTGCTCTTCGTGGGAATACTCCTAACCGGTTTCGGCTCGGCCTATTATCACCTCAATCCCAATGACGGCACCCTGTTTTGGGACAGGCTGCCGATGGCGGCTAGCTTCATGGCCATTCTTGCGAATGCGATCGAGGAGCGCGTGGACGCAAAAGCGGGAGCCATTTTGTTGTGGCCACTGGTCGCCGTCGGCGTATTCAGCATATTGCTCTGGCGCTGGACTGGCGATCTACGACTCTATGGCTGGGTGCAGTTCTTTCCTGGCCTCGCATTGCCGCTCCTCTTCGTTCTGTTTCCGCCTCAATACAGCGGCACAAGCGACTGGCTCTTCGCCGCCGCATTGTACGCTCTCGCGAAAGTGTTCGAGTTCTATGATCACGCGATTTATTCGATCGGATCAATTTTAAGCGGTCATACTCTCAAGCACTTCGCCGCAGCCGCCGCCTGTTTCGTGATCCTGAGACATTTCCAGAAGCGCCGGCCGATCACGGTTGTGCGAACCAGAATCAGTTGACTATCAGTCTCACGAATAACTATTTTCGGAAATTGCCGGTTGCTTGATCGCTGCACCCGGCGGGCTGGATGAAGAGCTTAGTGCCAGAGGTGACAATGCTTGGCTCCATTCGTGCAATGAAATCCGCGTTAGCCGTTCTGGCAACGTCGGCAATGCTGGCTGTAACACCCACGCTATCCCACGCGGCAACTGGCTCAGTCCGTATTACCATCAGCAGGACTGGTTTCATCTTCGGCGGAGGCAGCGGTACTCTACACTTCCAGGGCAAGCGCTATTCGCTACGCGTCGGCGGCGTCAGCGTTGGCCCATTTGGTGCGCCGCAGGTAGACTTGGTGGGTCGGGCCCATCATATGCGGACCGCGGCGAGCATTCACGGTATCTATTCGGCCGTCCCTGCCGACGCTGCGTCGACGGGCGGGCCAAGAGTAGTAGTACGGCTCCAGAACTGGCACGGAGTCGTCCTGGAATTGCGCGGACGGCGGGGCGTTAAACCCTCCGTTGACCTAAGCGGGCTGGAAATTTCCTTGCGCTAGCGCCTGTTTTCTTTTGTCCCTCTTGGATCAGCGTCACGACTGACGTCGGGCCTAGGAGCAGACGTCTTAGTTCGGGGACCATGGTCATCGTCGCTTTCCGCACTGTAATAGTGCCGAGAAGTTCGCCCGCGCTGGTCGACCGGCGCGGCCTCCGCGTCCACTGATGACCGTTAGCGGTCATGCGTGATGCGGCCCATTGATATGGGTCAATTTAAAAAGGCCGCATTTGTCTAGAGAACATTCGCTGAGCCTTCCGTAGGGGCCGGTGCACGGTCAAATAGGAGCGCGCGATGTCGACAAGACGACAGTTCATCCAATCCCTTCCTGCTGCTGGAACGGCCTTCGCCGTCGCTGGTCATCTCGTACTGGAGGACAATCCCGCACGGGCGCAAGTGGCGACCGTCCCGTTGAAGGAGCATTTTCACCCGAAGGGCAAGGCGCCGTCGAAACATACCCTCGAAGTGCTCAAGCGGGCACGTGGCGGCCTGCCGTTTGCCGACAAGCGCGATTTCGAGGAACAGAAAAGGGGGCTTATTGCTCCCATGAAAGATCTCAAGATTATGGCGGATGGCGGCCATGTCGCCTGGGACATGGAGCGGTTCCAATTCCTGGACAAGCAGGACGACTTCGACAGCATTCATCCCTCGCTGCTGCGTCAGTCCAAACTGAACAACAACTACGGGCTCTATGAGGTTATTCCTGGCATCTACCAGGTGCGCGGCTTTGACCTGTCCGACATCTCCTTCGTCCGTGGCAAGACGGGCTGGATCGTTTTCGATCCGCTTGTGACCAAAGAAACGGCGCGCGCGGCCTGGAAATTATTCCAGCAACACGTCGGTCAGGGCTTGCCAGTCTCAGCCGTGATCTATTCGCACACACATGGCGACCACTGGGGTGGTGTGCGCGGCATTGTCGATGAGGCGGATGTGAGGTCCGGGAAGATCCCCGTCATCGCTCCTATCGACTTCATGAATTTTACGGTTTCCGAAAATGTCTATGCCGGCAACGCCATGAACCGGCGGCTATTCTATCAATACGGTCTCCTGTTGCCGGCAAGTCCACATGGTTATGTCGGTCAAGGCCTCGGTCAGGCTGTGTCAGCCGGTGCGGTCGGTCTGATTGCGCCCACCCGTTACGTCGAAAAGGCCATCGAGGAATTTGAGGTCGATGGCATCAAGATGGTCTTTCAGAACACGCCAAATACCGAAGCACCTCGGGAGATGAACACGTATATCCCTGAGATGAAGGCGCTGTGGATGGCGGAGAACGTCATTGCATCGTTGCACAATATCTACACCTTGCGCGGCGCGCCGGTGCGCGATCCATTGAACTGGTCAAAGTATATCGGCGAAGCACTTTTCCGTTTCGGTTTAGAGGCCGAGGTGATGTTCGCCTCCCACCATTGGCCGCGCTGGGGTAACGAGAGGATTCAGGAGGTTCTCCGCGGCCAGCGCGATCTCTACGCCCACATGAACAACCAGGTACTGCATTTTGCTAACCAAGGCGTGACCATCAACGAGATTCACAATGTCTATGAGGTTCCGAAGGGCTTGCAGAACAAGTGGTTCTGCCGCGGCTATCACGGCTCTCCGCAACACAATAGCCGGGGCGTCGTCCAACGCTATCTCGGCTTTTGGGATTGCAATCCCACGACCCTGATGCCGCTGTCACCGGGGGACTCGGCGCCGCTCTATGTCGAAATGATGGGCGGTGCGCAGAAAATCATGGAGCGGGGTCGGCAACTGCATGATGAGGGGCGGTATCTGCACGCCCAGGAAATCGTGAACAAGCTGGTGCAGGCCGAACCGCAGAACCAGGCCGCCAAGGACTTGTTGGCGGACATATTCGAGCAACTTGGATACCAGCAGGAAAATCCAGGTCTGCGAAACAGCTATCTCGCCGCTGCTTACGAGCTCCGGACCGGAATTCCGCAAGGGGAAACCGCCAATTCAAGCAGCCCCGACGTAATCCGCGCGATGTCCACCGAATTGTTCCTCAACTTCCTGGGCATCCGTATGGACAGCCGCAAGACTGAAGGCATGCGGTTCACAATCAATCTCATCACGCCGGACAACGGAGAGAAGTTCATTGTCGAGCTAGAGAACGCCACGCTCACCAACATCAAGGGTTATCAGTCCGAAAAACCCAACTTGACCCTCACGATAAATCGCTCCGACCTGGAGCAAACGATGATGGGTACGAAAACGCTCGAGGCTCAGATTGCCGATGGCACTGCGAAGGTGCAGGGCGACGCAAGCATCTTGAAACAGCTTGCCTCGACCATGGTCGACTTCGACCCGCGTTTTGAGATCATGCCGGGTACCAAAGCCAAGGACGCGAAGGTGGCACACGCCAATGACTACGAGGCAGTTCCGCGCCAGACGATTGCGGAATAGAGGTGATTGAATAATGAGCGTTATGTCCGCTTCTGGCACAAAGCGGACATTTCGACCGCACCCGACTTTGTGCGCTATTGGAGTAACAGCAGACATCTACGACGCCCTACTAGGGCCATGCAACGCAGGCGCGGTGGGATTGTCCGTGCCAAAAAAGACACATCGGCAAAAATGTCCGCGCAAAAGGAAAGACCGCGTCGCGGCAGTCTCTCTGACATTTTCAATTGGCAAACTGCTTCGTGCGCCTTAGTGCCTGTGACGCTTGCCCTTATAAGCGGCAACTTTGCACCGAGGTGGCAGAATTTTTCCCGTAGCAGGCATCGGCTCGCTAAACCCCGGACCGCTATCGCAGACTACGAAACGTAATATATAGAGGTCTCGCTAGCACTTCACAAAAGATGTAGCACCATCGAGAGAAACACCACCAAGATGGTCGCCACAATCAAAAGCGTCACTTGTCCTTTGGCACTTTGCAAAAGGCCGGGACGATTGTTCTGGTCATTCGGCATCGTCGTTGGCGATCTCCCACATAGTTGGCCGCGCAATCATTATGACGGTGCCGCAGCGCTGACATCGATGAAGGATGTGGCGTTCTTCATCAGTAGCTTGCATCGCCACGGAGCAGACAGGGCAGGGCTTCGGCGGTTCGGGCTTCGGCGGCGGCTGGTTTTTCATGCTCGGTTACGATTGTCAGGGGCACCGTCCGGTCAATTACGGATGTTTACGTAAATGCAAAAAACGACAAGCTGGAGCCGGCAACGGTCCCGCGGCCTTCCTTGTCGAGGGCCTTTGAACTTTTTTCACGGAACGAAGCGCCGACGGCGCGCTTATACTGGCAGCATGACCCACTGAAGGCACGATGGATGCCGCTTGGCCCGAACTTTCACCGAAAGCCACAACCAATGACAGCTGACGGGCTAATGACAGCCGCGCAGGCAGCGATGCTGAAAAGGCTTACACTGGTCACCTACGAACTAGACGCGTTTAAGCTAAACCTCACCCGCGCCGAAGCGGATATACGCATCGCGATGCTAACCGCTAAGCTCAAGCTGCTTGACGAGCCGCCACATACGCTCTGAATTGTCTCTGAGTTACAAATTCGAGTCTTCAACGCAACAGAAGGCTGAAAATATCCGCTCGCAATTTGAAATATTCCCGAATTTAGGAGATTATGGCTGGAGAGCGGTTCGATGTCGACTACGTGACCGAGTTGGCAGTTGCGGCAGCTCCATTTATTGACTTGACGATAAATGTCCGCGGCTTTCGCAAGTATGCTTTGACCAGAAGTGGCACTCAACGCAACTAATCACTCGTCGCCCACTTTGGGTGGATGTCACCGCCGATTTCTAAAAGAGACTCACCCCAAAAGATTTGGCAACCAGGTTGCAATCGCCGGAAATGCAACGATGATCAACAGAAGAACAATACTCATTGCGATGTAGGGCACAACTGCTTGAAATATATGTGCCATCGTTACCTGCGGCGGAGCGACGCCCTTCATCGTCATCAACAGGAGTCCGTGAGGCGGCAGCAGCAGCCCGAGTTGCATACAGATCAAGTAAAGTACGCCGAACCAGATCAGATCGATATCAAGCCGCTGCACGATTGGCATGAAAACCGGCAACGTGATCAGCATCATGCTGACCTGGTCCACAAAAATTCCAAGAAAAATCAACAACAGCATCATCCCGGCAAGAATAGCCAAGGTCGAAAGTCCGTGGCCGAGAATGGCGGTGACGATGCCTTGCGTCGCTCCGGAAAAACTGAGGATCTGCGAAAATGTAATCGCGCCGAGGATGATAAACAGAATCATGCCGGAGATTGCGACCGTCCCACGCAGGGCTCGCATCAGGTTTTCGAGGGTGAGCGCACGATAGGCGGCCGCCAGTGCCATGGTCGCAAGCGCACCCAATGCTGCCGATTCCGTTGGCGTTGCAATTCCCGCCGACATTGCGCCGATCACGACGACAAAAATCGAAGCGAGCGGCAGGACGTAAAGAAAAAGCAACTCGTAACGTGCCCACCCTGTTTTGCTGTCAATCGGCATTGCTGGAGCGAGGTCGGGCCGCGTCAGCACCCGAACGACGATGTAGCCGACAAAAGCAACGCTCAATATCAGGCCCGGAACGACCCCGCCAATCAGCAACTTGGAAATCGAAATTCCCGAAAGGCTGCCGAGCAGTACAGTGAGTGCGGACGGCGGAATGAGCATGTCGACCGCGCCGATCGCCATGATCGGACCGGTTGCCAGGACCGGATTGTAGCCGCGCGACAACATCACCGGCAGCATCAGCGAACCGAGCATGGCCGTGGTCGCAATCGTCGATCCCGATATTGCAGAGAAAATTGTTCCTGCGATGACCGCGACGACGGCGAGGCGGCCCGGCACTTGGCGGATTAGCCGCTCGACGCCGTCGATGACCTTCAACGCAAGACCGGTATGGAAAAGGACTTCGCCCATCAGAATGAAAAGCGGGATCGGCGTCAGCGAGAAATTGATTGCGGCTGCGACGCTGTTGCGTGCAACCTGATGCAGACCGGCATCACCGCCGAGAAACAGAATCGCACCGATCAGGTTGATCGCGATGAACGAGATTGCGACCGGCATTCCGATAAACAACAGCACAGTTGAGCCTCCGAGTAGCAGCAGCGAGGCCATCTGCCAGGACATGTTCACGATTCTCTCCCGTAACGTCGAGTTTCAAGCCGCCGAAACGGCATCATCCCGCAAGCCGATTTCGGTCGTGGATAGGCGATACATGCGGAAAATGAACTCGATACCAAGGAGAGCGAATCCGAGCGGAAGCGGTGCAAGCGTCCACCACTCAGGTGTGACCAGCGTCTTGATGTTGATAGAACCAGCGCTGTAACTCGCTGTCGTGATAAGCACTCCGTACCAAACGAAATAGAGACAACAGAAAACGCCGACAATGTCGCCGACCCATTCCAGAAGCCAGGCCACGCGAATGGGCAGGGCACGCAGGATAATGTCCACGCGAATATGCTGACCCTGGCGCAACAACCAGGGCGCGGCGAGTAACGTCATCAGATAGAGAATGTCTTCAGAGAGTTCATTGCTCACCGCTACGCCGCCGCCGCCGATGTTGCGAGACACGACGTCGGCACCGATCATGACGGTCATGACCAGCAGCAGAAGGCACGCCACGAAAACGAGCGTGTCCAACAGGCGCCCATACCACTCGGACAGTCGCGCCATGCTGGGGCTCATCTGGACGAAACGACGGTCTTTTATTTCTTCGAGAAAAATTCCCGGATTTTGGGGCCGTGTTCGGGGCTTTGCTTGATGATGCCCTCCCAGCCAGCCTGGTAGGCTTTCGCCCGGTATGATTCAGCTGCCGCGCCATCGAACTTGATGGTTTGAATGCCGGCATCGGCCTGCCGTTTCGTATCTTTCGCATTCTCCGCGTCGAATTCGGCCACCGCTTCTGCTTCCCCGCGCTCAGCCACCTTGCGCAAAACGGATTTCTGGGCATCGGTGAGCCTGTCCCAGGTCGTCTTGTTGACGAGGACCGAAACCTCGGCGGTATAGAATCCGGGATCGACGCGATACTTCGTCTTCTCATGCCAGCCGAGATCGAAGATACCGGTGATCGGCCAGCCATAACCGTCGACAACGCCACGCTCGAGCGATGTATAGACTTCGCCCGGCGGAGTTTGCACGACAGTGGCACCGAGTGCTTGAAAGAAGTCGCGGTAGACCGGTGTGATGCGAATCTTCAAGCCGGTCAGGTCGGGAGTTGAAATCGGCTTGTTCAAGTAGAGATGAAACGGATTGTTATCGACCAGCCGCGCGAGAAAAATCGCATTCATTTTCTCTACGTAAAGTTTGGCCATATAGTCGTAGCCGCCGTTCTTGCGAAGCTCCGACATCGGGCGCTCGGTGAGCTTCCAAGCATCGGATTCCGGCATGACATTGGTGGTGAAAGTGCCGGTCGTATTGGCGATATCGACCACGCCGGTCTTGAGTGCGTTGCCGACTTCGAATGGCGGCATAGCCTTTGGCCCGCCGATATAATTGATCTGGATGATACCTTTACCTTCAGCGTTCACTCGATCGATGAATTTTTCAAAGCCGCGTGAGTAGGTGGTCTTCTCTGCAAACGCCGTAACGCCGCGCAGGGTGACTTCCTGAGCGAAGCTCGATGAGTAAACGAGTGTTGTCGCGATGAGACCGAGCGCAAATCTTTTGCACATGGTGATTCCTCCCCTGTCGAGTTCGAACGCTCGGTCGTTTGTCATGAAATTTATTTCCTATATTGTTATGAGCAGGTCAGAGAGTCAAACGAAGGCGATTGATGAGCTTGAGCACTAACCCCACAGTTGCGGCAGTATTGGCAAAGGATCTCGCGGCGCTCGGTGCGCGCCGCTGTTTCGGGTTGCTCGGCACGGCCAATTTCAAGATTTCGCACGGACTCGTCGAAGCGGGCGTCGAACTCATTTCTGCGCGGCACGAGGGCAATGCTGCGAGCATGGCCGACGCTTATGCCAAGGCGACCGGAGAGCTGACGCTTCTGAGCGTGCATTCCGGACCCGGCCTCACCAATGCGATCACAGGGATCGGCGAAGCCGCAAAAAGCCGGACACCGCTTCTGGTCCTGGCGGGAGACGTACCTACGGGCAACGTCAAATCGAATTTCTATTTCGAGCAGGCTGATTTTGTACGGTCGGTTGGAGCGGTTTCCGAGCGCACATACACGCCGCAATCCGCCCGGAGCGATTTATTGCGCGCGGTGACGCGAGTCTTGCATGACCGCCAGACCGTTGTGCTTAGTTTGCCGCTCGACGTGCAGGATGCGGAACTCAACGGCACTAACGCGCCGCTCGAAATGGAGCCGATGCCAGGCCGCGTGCAACCGGAGCCGAAAGATGTGCGCCGGCTTGCCGAGGCATTGGCGCGTGCGAAGCGTCCGCTCATTCTGGCTGGGCGCGGCGCCGTGCTGTCGGACGCCGAAGTGTCACTAATCGCGCTTGCTGATCGCGTGGGCGCGCTGCTCGCAACATCGATTTGTGGCCATGGCCTGTTCGCCGAAAATCCCTGGTTGCTTGGCATCAGCGGTGGCTTTTCCTCGCCGATCGCAGACGAGTTGATCTCCGAAAGCGATTTCATCCTTGGATTTGGCGTTAGCCTAACGCAATGGACCACCAAAAAGGGCAAGCTGATCGCGCCGGGTGCGAACGTCGCGCAGGTTGATATCGAGGCGCCAAAGTTGGGGTACCAGATGCCGGTGCAATACGCCGTGCTCGGCGACGCAAAAGCGACTGCCGAAGCTTTGTTGGCCGAGCTTGGCCGGCAGGGTGCGTCGAGCGCCAAATCAGGCCGCCGTAATGATCGCACGCGCGAGCGCATCCGTTCAGGCGACAACCATCACAGTCCGCACCCCGATGAGTCGAACGCGCAGTACATCGACCCTCGCACGCTGAGCAAGGTGGTGGACGATATTCTGCCAAAAGATCGCGTGGTTGCTTCCGACTCTGGTCATTTTTGTGGCTGGGTTCCGCGCTATCTCCGCGTTCCCAATCCGAAAGCGTCATGTCTCAGCCATTCGTTTCAATCAGTTGGCCTTGGGTTGGCGTCCGCGATCGGTCTTGCGATCGCAAATCCAGGCAAGCTGGCTGTGCTCGGCGCGGGCGATGGCGGCTTCATGATGTCCATCGCGGATCTTGAAACCGCAATTCGTCTCAGACTGCGAATGTGCATGCTGATCTACAACGACAGCTCATATGCTGCCGAAGTACATTTCTTTCGGCGTCAGGGCTATTCGGTCGATATTGTGCGATTTCCGGAAACGGATTTTGCGGCCATTGCACGCGGCTATGGTGCACGGGCGGCGACAGTACGGACGGTTGCCGATCTGGATTCGGTGCGAACCTGGGTTGGAGAGGGAGCGCCCGGTGTTTTCCTGATCGACGCCAAGATCAACCCAAATCTCGAAGCAGATTGGCACGCCGAGCATTTTCCATCATAATAATTCCGGTGCGGCGCCAAGAATCCCTGTTCGGTTGATGTCTTAGCCCGTTCGATTGGAAACTATCTGATCAAAACATTTCTTCTAGTCATACATATATGAATCACAGGAGTGCCCAATGCGCACGCACCGGTTTGGACGAAAAATCAAACTTCCTGCGACAATTGCCATCAAGCATAGCATCAGATCATTTCAGCTGCGCCGTTATCGGCGATGGATCGCCTAAGGCAGTTGTTCGCTTTGTGGCAATAGCGGACAAAGGCGGGCGTGGTCGGATTTCCGGCGGACTATCGCATCAATGCCGGCCGTGTGAACGAAGTGCTGAAAGAGCGAAAGCACATCGGCAGCAAGCAAGTCGCCGCTTCTAAGGGATCTGCCTAACTTGAGTGGAAAGGCGGGCGGCGCAAATGCCGTTCGCCGATCTCCAATGCCCCGCTACAAAGGCCGTTCAAGTGGCATGACATAAAGCTATCTACCCACCATTCCTTAGGGGCAGAGGTAGCCGAAGCTGCCGCGGCCCGCGTTTCTGCTTCTTGGCGCGATCGCGACGGCCTCGCGTCCCTGTTGCGGCAGCTGCCCTGCGCACTTCGGCTAGCGCCTGATCGACCAGATCGATGCTCCTGCGGCGCTCTTCGATCTTCGCCGCCAAGTCGGTAACGTCGGCCATCGTTCGCTCCACCTTCCGCCGAATCGTTCCCTTCGATGCTATGCGACGTATCCCTGATTCGGGAGGGCCTGCATGGCTCGCTACAAAGGCCGCTCCAGTTCCAAAGCCGCTGAACAGGACTTCCCGCACGCCGGTCGTTTGGATTTTCTTGCAGTCCGAAGTTAATTGAAAGGCGGACTCAAACGAATGCGCCTCGCGGGACGCTCTTTCGCCGGGTCCTAACTTATGTGGCGGCGATGGCGGCCAAATCTTTTCTACGACTCAGGGCCGGGAAAAGTACCTCCATCCCATGGCGATAGTCGAAAGTATTACCCTGAATACAATGATTAGGGCCGTGATCTGAAACCATATCAATCCACCAAGCTCTCGCAGAACAATTTCGACGCGATCTCCCCAAGGATATGGCAAGGAGTCTCCAAAGGTTTCTATGCCGCTCGTGCCAGTTCGAAGAACCCACTTGATCCACTCAGGACGATAATAAAACGCTGCAACGATTCCGATCCAAACTAGGACGGCGGTCGTTATTCGAAATGTATGAACTTTGGCGTGATGTTTAAGGCCATAATAGTTGCGGTACGCCATGGTGTAGCCTCTCAGCCTAGGCTCTCTTGTGGAAGCGTGAGAACGGTCAAAACCTCGTCGTTAGGGAGAGCGAAGGACTGCTCATAAACCTCGTGCCGATCGACGTAAAGTTGCAAGTTCCGAAAGGAGCCCCGGCGATGATATCAATTCCGGCCCATAAAATTCTCTGTTCTCGCCAATGACCCTAATAAGATATCCGTCGTCCGAACTAGTCGATGGCGCGCACACTTAAGTTGTTAAGACAGCGACATTGAATCGCCCATGTTGCTCGGTTTCGCCGCTTCGGCCGGATAGATCAGTGCTCCGTCTGGATGTAGCCTGGCAACCTTCGTCAAACCTGCCGGCACGATCTTGCCGGGCCCAAGTATGTGAAAAACCTGCTCGCCGGCAATAAGCAGGTAGTCGGCAATGATCCGGCGATGACACCGCCACCATACCGCCTCTGCACACATCACGGCGCAGCGCCGGACGCTGCCGAGCGCACGCAACCTGGCGAGGCCAGACCGGAAGCCGGCGCTCATCGCGTAATCCGCGTAGTTGTGAAAACTCTGATTTTCCCAGAAGCCATTAATACTGGGCGCAATATCATGTGGGCGCGGTCGAAGGCCGCCGAGCTCGGCCATATGTTCGTAGGCGATCTGAAATTCTGACAATGATTTGGGCAGCGTTTCTAAATTGTATTGCGGATTTGTCCGCGAACGCGGGACGGAGCGCACATCGACGACGAGGCCAATTTCCGAAGCGGCGACCAATTCGATGAATTCGCCGATGGAGCGCGTGGAATGGCCGACGGTGAAGAACGGAAGAGCCATTCCTGCCACTATACTATCAAATTCGCGTCCGGCATTAGGCGAAGTGTCTCAACACCGCGGCCTTGTCAAGGCAACGTCGACATCATTGATCTTGACGATCAGCTGCTTATCGCCGCTCTCAACAAGCGCAAAGGCGGGCTGATAAAGTTTGCCATACCGGATGCCGCCAAACTGATTTCGCAAGTTGGTTTTTATGGCTGCCGTCCACGCAGCGGGGTCATAAGGCTCGCCGGAGGCGGTTTGTGGCCCACCCTCTTCATTGCCATCACGATAAGGGTTGTAGGTAGAAACCGTGCCGACGATCGTCGAATGGGTGAGTGCCGCCTCATCTTGAATGCGCGGCAACCCCATCATGGCAACGCGCTGTAGCACAGCGCGGTACACTGTAGTGAATTGCGGCAGCATTTTGCGCTTGGCATATGAAATCAAATCCACGCCGCTAGTGCTTACACTGGCGAGCGCGATCTCCACTGTATCCAGCATGTCATGTCCCGTTCCCGGCGCGCTTGGGACGGGCAGTAAGTCAATGCTGGCTGGTGGCAACTCGAGAAGCGACAAAGCTCCGGTGTCTTCACCGTGGCATGATTCAGTGCGGCTAAGCAGCACGCCGACGTCATCTACCGACATTGCCGTATGGCGCGACCGAACAATGCCCCGCAATTGCGCCGACAAGAGCCGCGTGAGGGTTCTGTCTTAGATCAAAGCGAGATGCCGGAATTAGGCAGCGTTTGCGCTTGAACACGGAGCGGAACATCGGCTTCTCGGCCACGGTCTCGGCACGCGCATTGAATGTGGCCGGGGTTTCTTTAGCTTTCTTTTTCCGCCAAGACGGCTCGCCCCACCACGAGCGCCATGCATCCGGCACACCTGAAAGCCTCGCACCGCAGGCGCACGACAGAAATGCCGGAACGGAAATATTGAAACCGGCAGCCGACAGCATGATCGTGATGAGGCCGGTTTCAAAGCGTTGAACAGTTCGCGGGCGGACGATACCGACCCTACCCTCATTGAAGCCGTGGCCGCGCTGTGCGAGGCCGTTGCTACTCCGCACACAACTTGTCGAATGCCGTGAACATCGAACTAATCTCCTGACCGTCTTCGGATTCCGGGTCGATGTCCCGAAGCCCGTCCATCAGCGCAACATATTCGGGACCCAGCTGTTTCCCCAATTCGTCTATTTTTTGAGATAGCTCATCGGCTTTCTTGGCGTCCTTTTTCTCACCAGCCTGCTCGATCTGGTCACCGAGCTTAACGATACCGCAATAGGTCTGGGTCTTGGCCTTGTCGCCGCTGATTATTTTGATGACCTCTTGCGCATCCGCCTTGGTCACTTTCGCAGTGGTCGGCGGTTGAGCTTGTGCGAATACCGGCACGGCGGCGATTACCAAAATGGCAACAATCAACTTCAGGTTCATGAAGGGCCTCCTGCCTTCTACGATGATGATGATGTATTTACGGGACGGGTGGATGTTGCCGAAATTTTTCTTTCAGCCTCCACTCCCTCACAATTGTTGCTTAGCTAGGCGGGGTGCTTGAACTTCCTAGAGGCTCCAGGGGCTCCCTAGCGGATATTTTATTAGCAGTAGCGCCAAAAACGGGAGAGCGACGATAAGACTGGAAAGAATGAACGAAACCACCCTGTCGATAATGAGGTTTCCACGCATTTGGTCCGCCTGATTTATCATCGACGCCCTACTATTGGGATGAGCCGGCCCAGCGCATCGACGCTCTTCGTTTTCTAACACATGATGTGATCAAGAAGACGTCGCTGTACTGGGCACTGTAGCGGATGTATGCAAGACCAATCGAAATTGTAATACGTCCGAAATTTCTATTTCGATTTTAATGTCAGTGACGCTTACGTATTCGCACAGTTATTTGATGCTTGATCGGCGACCGCAATTATAAAATGAATAAGTCCCATCCATCGCCGCGAGCGAGCGATGGCGGATTTTAAGGCGCCCGTGGACAAACGACGTTTGAGAGCGACACCTGCTCGCGGCCATATTACACAGATTACAATTTCAATTGTTACATTCGACGCTCCAGTTTCATCAGCAGGGTTGCGATGTCGTCCTTGAGCTTGAGGCGCCGCTTCTTAAGCCTTTCGAGCACCTCATCGACAGTCGGCTCTTCTTCCGTTTCGATGCGATAGATCTGCCGATTGACCTCATCGTAGTGGGCGGCAAGTTGTCCAAACTCATAATTGGTTTTTATCAGGCGCTCGATGAATAACACTTCGCCGGGAAACTCATCTTGCAGTTCATGGGGAATGTGCATTGTGGCGACCTAATCATATGCCAATGATAGCCTTGTGACTGTCGGTGACAGGCAGACGCCGGACATGCTTGGTCTCCATAACTTTGATGGCGACACCAATTTCATCATCCGGTGAGCAGCACTGCTGCATACAGGAGGAGGCGCAGATGACCTACCATTTCACCAAGACTGTGGACATGAGTTTTGACGACGCCGTGAGGTCCACAAAAGAAGCACTCAAACGGCACAATTTCCGGGTGCTCACCGAGATCGACATGAAAGACAACTTCAAGAAGGGGCTCAATGTCGATTTTCGTCCGTACCTCATCCTCGGGGCATGCAATCCGGAATTGTCCTATCGAGCGCTCCAAGCGGAAGACAAGATCGGTACAATGTTACCCTGCAGCGTTGTTCTGCAGCAAAAAGAGGACGGTCGTGTTGAGGTTTCCGCAATTGATCCCGTTGCTTCCATGCAGGCCGTCACTCATGTCGTGTTGCTTCAAATTGCGGAAGAGATCCGTTCTCATCTGCAGAGTGTGATCGATGAGGTAGGCAATGCAACCGAGTCTAGAGGCGCCAGCTAGCGTGAATGTAACCTTGGCGCTGCCAAGTTCACCGGTGTGTTCGTCCAGATGGTGGGCCGCCCTTGCCACGTGGGCTTGCGCTACATCAAAGCACCGCTGGCCAATTTCACTATGAAGTTTGGCCGGGCGGAACAATTGATGCTCCGCTTGTGGGGCCGTCCTAACCGAACGCGGAACACCCCAATGGACCGTTATGACTCGGACGGGAACCTTCTACCGGAGTTGACGCGCAAGGCCGGTTGCTATTCTGACTCGGGAGCCTGACTGACCCGCCAGGCTGAACGGCATGGTCGATCCTCTCAGCGGAGGCCCTACGGGGTTTCCTCAACTGCTTGCTCGCCAAGCTAGCTTGCATTTGGCGCAATTGCCCGCGGTGCCCACTGGCGATCCTGGATGGATCCTTGTTGAGGAAGGATTCACGTTGGCACGCGAGCACGTAGTGGAATCGTTGTTCGCGATCGGGAACGGCTATGCCGGATCGCGCGGCTCACTTGCCGAGGGCAGCGCACTCTCCGCACCTGCGACTTTCGTGGCGGGGGTATTCGATTCAAAGCCCGGCTCCGTGCCAGAACTTGCGCCTACTGCGGACTGGACCCGTCTGGCCGTGACAATTGACGGCCGGCCGCTTCGGCTCGATCGGGGGAATAACCTGGAGCATCGACGCATCCTCGACATGCGGCAAGGCATTCTCTGGAGGGAGTGGCGGCATCAGGACGAAGCCGGCCGGATCACGCAGCTACGAGCGCTACGCCTCGTATCCTTGGCCGATCGCCACCTCCTGGTTCAATGTGCAACCATCACGCCCGAAAACTTCAGCGGCAGGCTGTTTATCGATGCCACACTGACCGGCCCCGTAGTCCAGGTCACGGGTAGCGGCACAACAGTCGCCATGGCGGTGGCGCGCCGCGTTATGGATCACGCCGAGCGATGGACGCCCTCAACCGAACTGGTGGAGGGCCGGCAAAGCCTTGAACTCAGGCTAGGCAAAACATACCGGCTCGATCGGGTCGTCGCCTTGTACACTTCGAGGGATACGCGCGAGCCGCGTGAGACGGCGGGCAAACATGTCGAGCGAGCGATCGACGACGTGGCGAGGGTGATCGCCGAGCACCGTGATTCCTGGCAGGCAAGATGGGAGGCATCTGACCTTCGGATCGAGGGCGATCCTGCGGCGCAGCGAGCACTGCGCTTTGCCATTTATCATTTGTTGAGTGCGGTGAACCCGCAAGACGATCGCGTGTCAATTGGCGCCCGCGGGCTGAGTGGATCCGCCTACAAGGGGCACGTGTTCTGGGACACCGACATATTCATGCTGCCGTTTTTCATACTCACGTATCCGGAGGCGGCGCGCGCGCTCGTCATGTACCGCTACCACACGCTTGCTGCGGCACGAGCCAAGGCCGCCCGACTAGGCTACCGGGGCGCCCTCTACGCATGGGAGTCGGCCGACAGCGGCGAGGATGTGACGCCTCCGTTTGTGGTGGCTCCCGACGGTCAGATTGTACGAATCCTCACGGGAGAGCAGGAGCAACACATCAGTGCCGATGTAGCCTTCGGCGTCTGGAACTATTGGCACGCTACCGGCGACGATCGCTTTCTGGTTGAGGCGGGGGCAGAAATTCTGATCGAGACAGCGCGCTTTTGGGCGAGTCGCGCCGAACGCGGCGACGATGGCCGCTACCATATTCGTGGAGTCATTGGGCCCGATGAATACCACGAGACCGTAGATGACAACGCGTATACAAATGGCATGGCGCAGTGGAACCTGGAGATCGCGGCAGAGATTGCGAATTTAGTTGCCGAGCGCTGGCCGGGGCCGTGGCAGGCGCTTTCGCGTCAGCTCGGTATCGAGCCGGAAGAGCCGCACCGGTGGCAGCAGGTGGCTCGCAATTTCTATACGGGGCTCGATGAGCAGACCGGTCTGTTCGAGCAGTTCCGCGGCTATTTCGGCTTGGAGGAGATCGACCTTGCCGCATTCGTTCCGCGAAAGGCACCGATAGACGTACTGCTCGGCCGCGAGCGCATTCAGCGATCCAAGATCATCAAGCAACCGGATGTGGTGATGCTGGTATACCTCCTTTGGGAGCGCATGCCCCCGGAGGTTCGCAAGGCCAATTTTGAGTATTATGAGCCACGCTGTGGGCATGGAAGCTCGCTGAGCCCGGCAATTCACGCACTCGTGGCGGCGCGCCTTGGCGACACTGCGCTGGCGGAGCGTTATTTCCAGCAAGCGGCGCAGATCGACTTAGCGAACAATAACGCCGCTAGCGGCATTCACGCCGCGGCCTTCGGCGGACTGTGGCAAGCCGCAGTGCTCGGCTTTGCTGGGTTGCGCTTCTCGGGAGAGAGATCAGAGCATCGCGCGAAGCTGCCGCAAAGCTGGCGCAGCCTGTCAATGCGTTTTCAGTGGCGGGGTCGATGGCACGAGCTCACGCTTCCGGAAGGTACAGAGCGCCGAGAGGCGGAGGATGATTCATGAGCAATTTGATCATCCTCGTCCCGCTGGACGGCTCGAAGCAAGCGCTGTCGGCGCTGCCGGTGGCAAAGGTGCTTGGCGAGATCGAGCGAGCGACCCTTCACATTTTGCACGTCGGCGAGCATAAGCTGACAATAGAGGAGCTGCGCAGTCGACTCGGACGCGAGGCTCCGATGCTCGACGAGTTTACCATCGACGCCCGCGTTGGAATGCCGGCGATGCAAATCCTGCAGGTCGCGGAGGAAATGAAGCCGCGAGCGATCGTCATGTGCAAGCACAGCGGCGCCGAGCGGGGGAAGATGCTGGGCCGCACGGCGATGAAAGTGCTGCACGATGCTCGTTGCCCAGTGGTCCTGGTCCCGCCTGAGCGCGGTGCAGCACCCTGGCATCTTCACCATGTCTTGGTGCCACATGATGGGACACCCTCCACCAGTGCCGCACTGCAACCC
This sequence comes from Pseudolabrys sp., assembly GCA_035689725.1. Classification (GTDB taxonomy): domain Bacteria; phylum Pseudomonadota; class Alphaproteobacteria; order Rhizobiales; family Xanthobacteraceae; genus Pseudolabrys. Next base: position 7,246 of record DASSLE010000034.1, on the reverse strand, counting down.
GCGGCAGAGCTTGCCGAACGTGGCCGCGCCGAACTGTTGGTGGTCCACGTAACGGACATCGAGACTGCTCCGGCGGAGGCGGGCTCTCTCACCACACCACGTTATGTCGATCAGCCACAGCACGAATGGCCCGCCTGGACCACCGAGTTTTTAAATCGTCTCGCATGCATTTGCCCGCTCGGCCACTTGCACGTGCGGATAATCCTCGCCCATGGCGATATCGCCGCGGAAATCCTGCACTTGTCCAAAAAGCAATCCACGGACCTCATCGTCCTCGCCTGGAGAGGAATATGGGAAGCTCCTCGCGCGGCGACCCTGAAGGACATTCTGCGCGAGGCGCAATGTCCCATAATGGTGGTGCGCACCTAAATCGGAGCGCCCCGCGCGAGAAAAGATGCTCGTTGAACCAGTCACCATAAGCCGGCGGGATTTCGACGCCGCGATCTTCGATCTCGACGGCGTGCTGACCGACACGGCGCGCGTCCATGCGGCTGCTTGGAAAGCCGTTTTTGATACGTTCCTCGAGAGGTGGGCGCAACGGCATGGTCTGGCCTTTCAGCCATTTGATATCGAAACTGACTACCTCGATTTTGTCGATGGGCGACCGCGCGAGGACGGCATTCGAAGCTTTCTCGCCGCCCGGGGCATAAACCTTCCGGAAGGCTCGGAGCATGACCCTGAGGACGCGAATACAGTGCACGCGCTCGGTGAGCGCAAGACGCGGCTTTTTCTGCAAGCGCTAAAAAAGGGAATCGATGCCGCAGCGGGCGCCGAAGCGCTCCTGAAAAAGCTCCGGCAAGCCGACATCAGGACGGCCGTAGGCTCATCGAGCAAAAATACCACCGCCATTCTGCATGCCGCTGGGCTCGAACATCATTTCGATGTTTGCGTTGACGGGCTTGTGGCCGAGGCGCTCAGGTTCCCGGGCAAGCCGGATCCGGCACTGTTTCTCGAGGCCGCACGCCGCCTCAGCGTTCAGCCGTCGCGTGTAATTTTGTTCGAAGATGCGTTGGCTGGGGTCGAAGCCGGTAAGCGGGGCGGCTTCGGATGCGTGGTCGGCCTCGATCACGGCCAGCAACCCGGGGCGTTACGTCAACACGGCGCCGATGTCGTCATCAAGAACTTGCGAGAGGTGCAGGTAGAAGAAAGCTAGCTAGCTCGCTGTCGTCCCTGGCACCAGGCGAATGACGGAACGCAAGGTCCGTGTCTATTCCGCGGGCAATGTCCGTTGCAAAAATTTGCCGATCTCGATGATAGCCTCGCGCGCCTCTGGCAAGATCGGCGCCAGCAAATGCCAAACGTGCGGCATTCGCGGCCATATCTGCAGCTCGGCCTGGCAGTGCGCGCGCTGCATCCTTTCCGCCATGCGAACGGCGTCGTCGCGCAGAACTTCGTCGCTGCCCACCTGAATCAGCGTCGGCGGCAACCCGGTCGGGTCGCCGTAAAGGGGCGACGCATAAGGGTGGCGCGGATCGGCACCGGCCAGATAATCGGCTGCAAAATTCGGAACATCCTCCGCGTGCACCATGGCATCGAACTTTGCATTCAAGGTGAGCGACGCGCCGGTCAAGGCAAGATCGGTCCAGGGCGAGAGCGCGACGGCCGCGGCCGGAAGCGGTAGGCCGCTGTCGCGCAATTTCAGCAACAGCGCCAGCGCAAGCCCGCCGCCGGCGGAATCGCCGATGACGGCGATCTGGCGCGGATCGGCACCCTCCGCCAGCAGCCAGCAATAGTACGAGACAGCATCCTCGAGCGCGGCCGGGAACGGATGCTCTGGTGCGAGGCGGTAGTCGATCACCAGGACCCGCGCCTGTGCCGCCGAAGCGATGCGCCACGTGACATGCCGATAGGTCGATGGGGCACCCAGCCTGTAGGCGCCGCCATGAAGATAGAGGATGTGGCGGTTGGAACGCGACGCAGGTGTGCTGACGCGATCGGCACTGACTCCGCCGGCATTGATGGTGATGGTCTCGGTGTCCCGCGGCGGATACGGAATCAGGGCTTCCATTGCGAGAAAACGCCGCCGTGATTGTTCCAGCGTTTCGTGACGGGCGCGGCGCTTGACGAACCAAGACAGGCCGAGACGCACCGACTTGGCTCGTAGACTGATGCGGCCGTCGCGCTTCACGCGCGACGTCCAGCGCGAGTTTTGGTCTGTATCTTTGCGGCATCGGCGCCGCCGCGCTCGTCGCGGACCAGATGGCCGTCCTCGATGTGTATGACGCGGTCGGCGAACGACGTCATGCGCAAATCGTGCGTTACAACCATAACGCAGTGCGCCGGGTCCTTGGCGATTTCGGCAAGGATGCTCATGATTCCCTGACCATTACGGGTATCCAAGACCGCCGTCGGCTCATCGGCGAAGATCGCGGACGGATTGGAAACAATGGCTCGCGCGATCGCGACTCGTTGCTGCTCGCCCCCGCTCAACTCGTGCGGATAGCTCGCAGTCTTGTGCGCGAGCCCTACTTTTTCCAATGCGTCACGCGACTTCGCCCGCGCGCCTTCACCATGTGCGCCGCGTATATCGAGCGCCAACTGGACATTCTCCGCGGCCGTGAGCGTCGGAAACAGATGATACGACTGGAAAACGAAGCCGACATGATTCCGCCGGAGCTTCGCGAGTGTCTCGGCGTCTGCCCCTTGGGTCGCGCGGCCGCAGATCCGTACCGTCCCCGAGGTAGGCGTCAGTATGCATCCAAGAATCGAGAGAAGCGTGGTCTTGCCGCTCCCCGACGGTCCCATCAGCACGGTCAGCTCGCGGCCGCGCAGCGACAGGTTGATGTCCTTCAGCGCGTTCACCTGCGTGGCGCCGCGGCCCAGGACTTTCTTAACGTCCTTTGCTTCGACAATGAAATCGCTCATCGCGTGAAGGCCATGACAGGATCGATGCGAACGACCCGAAAGACGGCGGCGAGCGCCGCCGCGATGCACATGACCACGGTCAGGACCAGCATCGCGAGAATGAGCATAGGTGTGATCAAGACGGGCAGCGCGCCGGACCTCGTGAATTCAACGACGGCAAATCCGATGAGCGTCGCAAGGCCGAAGCCGATGACGGCGTTAAGCAGCGCCTGGTAGATGATCACGCTGTAGATATAGCCGTTCGAGGAGCCCATGGCGCGCAGCGTAGCAAATTCATCGAGATGATCCTTGGTACTGGAATAGAGCGTCTGGGCGACAATCACCATACCGACGATGATCGCGAGGATTGCGCCTGCGAAAAGCGCGGTACCCGCCCCGGTGCCGAAAAGCCAGTATGAGCGGCTGCGCTCGCGAAACTCCGCGGGCGTGAGAACGTCGGAGTCGGGTAGGCTAGCCTGGAGATCGTGGCGGACATGCTCGAGGTCCGCATCCGGGCGCAGCTTGACGAGAAAGTAGCTCGCCATAGTCGATGGAATACCGGTATAGGTGCGCGCATGGCTCAAGTCGCTGAAGACGTAAGGGGTCGTCGTAAATGATCGGATGCCGTCGGTGACCGCCGCCACGCTGACGGGCAGGCCGCGAATATTGGCCTTCGAGTCTATTCCCGACACGCCGAGCCGCTCGAAATAGGAGCGGTCAACGGCAACCGCGCCGGGCGTGGACAGCGCCTGAACCGTGCCTTCGGTGACGTTCCACGGCTTCAAGGTCTGCAAATCCGAACCGACCACGAATACCGGCGTTATCTCCCCGCTCGGCAGGATCCAGCCGGAAAATCCAATGACCAGCGGAATGGCCTCGGCAACGCCGGTGGTCGCGGCGACGCGGGTCTGCTTGTTGGCGCTCAGCAGCGACGGATCCTCGAAACATTTCGTTCCGTGGCGCATGACCCACAGATCGGCGGACGTGTGAGCGATCACGGTCGTCACCATCCGCCCAAAGCCGAGATAGAGACCCATCTGCACCATCACGAGCACGACGGAAAAAACGATACCAATCGTGGTGGCGACGAAACGAAGTCGGTCGTGAAAGAGGTTGCGCGAGGCGAGCGTCAAATTCAGCGGCATGATGCTTCTAATCTTCCCAATTGCCGGTCAATGCGGCACCGGCCCAATCGCTCGCTTGGCCGGCTCAGCGTGGGCGCCAAGGACAAGGCGATTGAACGCCGCGCTGCTCGCCCAACTCAGGACTAGAGTGCAGCCGAGCACGATGGCGACCTTGGCGATCGGGAAGAGGTTACTGCCGAGAAGAGCATATTGTAGCCACACCACGAAAACGTAATGCACCAAGTACATGCCGTAGGCGTTGGCCGAGAGGCTGTCGAGAATTTTTATATGATTGCGGCTGAACCGCAAGCAGATAGCCAGCAGGAAAAGGCATCCGGCGGCGCAGGCAACAGGGTAGGCAACAGTCGCGGCAATCTGAGCGGTGAGGTGAGCCTTGGCCCAGTCGGGCAACGTGAGATACGTAAAACCGGCCCAAGCGCCGAAGCTCACGACCGCCAAGCCGAACCACATCAACCAGTTCTGGGCAAGTAGACTGTCCCTGGTAAGCAGGCCGCAATTAAGCCCCACCTGTCCGACCGCCAATCCGGCGAAGAAATACGTCAGGTAATGCGCTGGCCGGCCGAGCTGCAATGAGAATGGACCGAACGAACTCCAACTCCATGGCGAATAAGCGAGCGCGAGCGGAACATAGGCCACGAGCGTAATCGCAACCAATATCGCAAAGAATTTGATCGGGTGCTCGCAAGCCCACGCCGCCAAATGGCCGAGCCGTTTGATGTATCCGGGCGCTACGGCGTAGAGGCCAGCCGCCATCATGTTCATGATTAGGAGTAGGCACAAAAACCACTCCGGGCCAGTCGGCCAGAACGGCAAGGAGATCCACTTCTCCCAGAACCCGATGACGCTTGGATCGACTGTCCGGACGCTATAGGCTGGATACAGAGCAAGTGGACTGAGTAAGAGAATCACCAGCACGAAGGGAAGGCCGATCCGCCTAATCCGGTCGGTGACAAAGGTCCAGCATCCTTTGCGCAAAAGGCCCGGCGCGACGAACAGGCCGGAGAGGAAGAACATCAACGCCATTAGGCTGACGTCCTGCCAGGCGCAGAATACGTCGAAACCGATCCAGCGATGTGTATCGACGATCGGAAAGGCCTGCCAAGTATAGGGCGCTTGATCGAAACGATTGCTTTGGGCTGGGACCGAGGCCAGATAGGCAAGCGAGGAATGGAAGGCGAGGACAATGACGATTACGATGCCGCGTAGATTGCTCAATGCAAGACTGGCCTGAGACATGCCCGATCAAACTCGCTCGTCGGTTCGATTTGCCCCCTAGGGTCTAAGGTTACATCAATCGGGAGTTCCACAGGAACAACCAGAGATAGTGCTCGTGAAATGGCCATATTTATCGAGCAAATGCACGGCCAATTGCCGAAACAGAATGGCAGACGACATGAAAACCCGCATGGCGGCCCTCATAGTGGCGACCTTTGCCGCGGTTAATCCGCTGGCCTCCCACGCCCAATCGCTTCCCTGGGCCTCGCAGGCACGACCATGGGAACCGACCGTTAGCGGCTTGTGGGCTAAAATGAGTGATACGGGGCAGCCGGTCGTGTGGTTCCTTTTTGTCGAACGCGACGGGATTTACGAAGGCGCGATCGCGAAAACGTTCCCGAGGCCCCAGGATCCACCAAATCCGATCTGCAGCAAATGCGTCGACGACCGTCGAAACGCACCCATCCTCGGTCTTTCGCTGATTCGCGGCATGAAGCGGCAAGGACTGACTTACGAGGACGGCAATATCCTCGACCCGCGCGATGGCACAATATACCGAGCCAAGATGACGCTGAGCCCGGATGGTCAGACCCTCACGGTGCGCGGGTATCTCGGCATCCCGCTGCTCGGGAAGGACGAAGTCTGGCAGCGGCTGCCCGACGAGAAGAGCGCGGCCTTGGACCTGGCCGTGCTTGCGAAATACGAGCCGGATGTCCTGGCCCAGCGGGCGGGCCCTGTCCCCTCCCAGCGCCTACCCCAAAATTCGCCGGCAGCAATCCGAAAGCCGGCGCACTAGAGCGCAGCTGAAAGACCTCATAAATTCGACTTCACAGTGCACAACGCGGAAACGGTCATGACCTCACAGGACCGATACCGAAAAATAGCCCTGGCCGCGCGCTTGAACCTTACGGGCCTCCTCGAAATCTCGAGATCCTACCTTCGGCTTGCTAATCATATTCGCGCTCGGCATGACCATAGTGCTCGCCCCCGAGCTTTGATGCTGATGCGTATGCCGTCCTCGACTATTTCTGGCGATTCTTTTTTGGAAAGGTGGCCCATGTCTACCTACCGAGCTCTGTTGACGTTGTTATTCATCGGCATCACCTCGACTGCGCTAGGGCAGACGAAAGTCCGCGCCCCGGAAACGAACGTCCCCACCCCGGAAATGGGCACGCCGGAGCAGCGGGCGGCGTGCGGGCACGATGTGGGTCGATTTTGTAAGTCCGTCAAACCAGAGGACGGTCCTTTCGCCTATCTCTTCTGCCTACAGGAACATCGAGAAAAATTGCGTACTGCTTGCCTCAAAGTCCTAGAAAGCAACGGTCAATGAATGTGAGGGCGCTCGCGATCTTGACCGAGCCGCCATGTACCTGAAGTCCCCGGCTTTCCTGGAAACAGGTGAGGTTGAAGGTCACGTAACCCGTAGAATTTAACCTTACAAGAAAGTGCTTGGCAAATCGGCGAGCCAAACTTCACTTGGCGCGGCATGTCGACTATTGGCCCAAAGCAGACGTTCCAATCGCGTTGGGTTGCTGGCGCTGATTTATTCGGTAGGATTCAGGACAACCGCAGGCTGGATCGAACTCTCAATTGATGTGGCGTCTGCCAGAATATTTTCGCTCAGCGGTGGAGTATTTAGTCGTCAATGAAATGATTACGCTCTTGCTGTCGGATGAGTAAGCGTCCGCCTTCAAAGCAATGACGCTGACTGGAACTGTTTCGTCCCGGCTCATCGCATAAAGCTCACAAACGAGTAGTGGGCCATGCACCTGCCGCTAAAGGTCGTTGTTGCGGCCTACAAACTCAGTGCAAGGCTCGGTAACTGCCCAATAGATCAAATATGCTGGCTATCTGACTGACCAAACAGATAAATGAATGGAACAGCCTGCCATCACTGAAATAGTTTCGGGCCTCGGTGACTGAGAGACGCTCCTGCGCTCCCGCTCGTTCTTTACGGGGGGATCCCTATGAATATTATTCCGATCCGAGAGGTTTGGTTCGACGACGCCGCCACCTCGGCTATGGGCAAGGCCTTCGACCAT
>DASSLE010000033.1:0-6202 GCA_035689725.1 Pseudolabrys sp. | reverse complement strand
CGTGCAGGAGCGAGTGGTCATGGTAACGGATGTAATCAGGCTTTTGTTGTTTCCTGCCCTGATGGCCTTTGCCGCATCAAGCGATCTCTTGACCATGACGATCTCCAACCGATTGTCGATGGCGCTCGCCGGCGGATTTTTTCTGCTCACGCTAATCACCGGAATGAGCCTTTACGCCTTCGGTATGCACCTAGCGGCTGCTGCGGTCGTATTGGTGATTGCATTTGTTTTCTTTTCGCAAGGCTGGATTGGTGGCGGCGATGCAAAACTCGTTGCAGCGACAGCATTGTGGTTCGGTTTCGACTATCTGCTCGACTATTTGATTTGCGCGTCTCTATTCGGCGGAGCCTTGACGCTGGCGATAATCCAGTTCCGCAAGCTACCCTTGCCGGCGGTCCTTGCCCGCGAGACCTGGATTCTCCGCCTGCATAAAACCGGAGCCGGCATACCCTACGGCATAGCGCTCGCCGCGGCGGCACTTGCCGTTTATCCTAAGACCGGCTGGATGCCTGGTTACGGCTTCTGAGATTCTGAGTCATTAGCGGCGCAAGACGTGATGTACACGAGCCCGCGCATCACCCCGCCGGTCTTGAACGGCATGGCGCGCAGCTGAGCCACCACCGTTTTGTTTAACGTGCTTCGGCGATCGGCAACGCTGTCGTTGATTTGATCCGCTCCATCGCAAATCGTGAGGTGACGTTCTTCAGCGGCACCGTCGCAATCAATTTCTTGTAGAATGCGTCGTAGCCCGCAATATCGGTTACGACCACGCGCAGCATGTAATCGACATCGCCGGCCATTCGGTAGAATTCCATCACCTCAGGCATCGCACCAACCAAATCGGCAAAGCGTTTGAGCCAGTCCTGTGAGTGATCGCCGGTCTCGATCGAGACGAACACAGTAATGCCGAGACCAACCTTGTCCGGGTCGATGATCGCCACCCTGCGCGTGATGACGCCGTCAGCCTCCAGCCGCTGCAATCGTTTCCAACAAGGCGTCGAGGACAGCCCGACACGCTGGCCGATCTCGGCCACCGAAAGCGATGCGTCCTGCTGGACAACGGCAAGGATCTTCCGGTCGATAGCGTCCATTCTCTCTTCGTGTCCAAACTTGGAACGAATAATCTTTCGCGGCTGATGAATTAAAATATTATTCTTATTTTACGCCAGTATCTGTCTTTACAGAGAAAGATATTCTATTTCAAGGGCAATCTGTTGCCGCCAGTCAGTCCGCGCCAGGAATAAATCCGTGCCATGAAAACATCATTCCGATTTAGCCCCGCCAATGCCGTGCGACGTCTCGGCGCTGGGCTGTTGTTCAGCGCCGCGTTCGCCGTTTCAGTCGCAGGCGCGTACGCCGAACCCCTGGTCACAGTGCAGTGGCTTAACGCCCATCATGCCGACCAGGATCTGGTCGTGCTCGACATACGATCGGCGATCGATGGCGGTGGCGCGCGAGCCTACGCGGCCGCGCACATTCCCAGCAGCGTTCACAGCGACTACGACAAGGCTGGCTGGCGCGTTACCCGAAACAACGTGCCTTTCATGGTCCCGACGGTGCCCGAACTCGAAAAGTTGATTGGCGATCTCGGAATCGACGAAGACAATCATGTCGTGGTGGTGCCGGCGGGCGTGAATGTTCTCGATTTCGGTTCGGCCGCGCGCGCCTATTGGACGTTGAAGTATGTCGGTGTGAAAAATGTCTCCATCCTCGACGGTGGCATTGCTGCCTGGCGGCAAGCCGGTCTGCCGGTTGAGAGCGGGATAAAGGCGCCATCGCCGAAGATTTTCACGGCAACGGTCGATAAGAGCATCTTGGCAGAAGCCGGTGACGTCGAGACAATCGAAAGCATAGGCGGTGTCACGCTCGTCGACGCGCGGCCTGGCTCATTCTTCTTCGGCAAAGAGAAAGCACCGGCCTCCCAGGCCTACGGCCACATTCCGGGCGCGTTGAATCTCGACAGTGCGGAATTCTACGATTCGAAAACCAACCGGCTAAAACCGAAGGCGGAGCTCGCGACGATTGCGAACGCTGTACCCGCGGGACCCGCGGTAAGTTATTGTAACACAGGCCATTGGGCCGCGACTGACTGGTTCGTGCTGCACGAGCTGCTTGGTCGGAAAGAAAGCAGACTCTATGCCGGCTCGATGGTCGAATGGACTAGCAATTCAAACCGATCGATTGAATCCTCGCGCACGAAATGGGACGATCTAAAAAGGGCCCTCGGCCTCGGTTCCTGATCCGCGCTCTGGAGTTTTTATGTCTACGGCAAGCTTGGCCGCGTCCGAAAAGGGCGCGGCCGTTCGCATCGATCGCCTTTTCCTTGGCCTCGCGCTCGTCTCTACCGCGATTCTGATCGCGCTGGTGCTGCTTGATCATCAGCCGGCATCGGCGGCGTTGATCCTCGGCGGCTTCGGTCTCGGCATCGCGTTTTTGAAAGCCGAATTCAGCTACACTGCGTCCTGGCGGCGCTTTCTCACGCGCGGGGAGGCGGGCGGTCTGCTCGCTGGGCTCATCGTGATTGCGATCTGCGCGCTCGCGGTGGTGCCAATGGCCGCGTTGACCCCGAAATTTGGTGGAGCTATCGCACCCCTCGGACCTTCGCTGATAATCGGTGCTTTCGTTTTCGGCATTGGCATGCAGCTCGCAAATGGTTGCGGCTCCGGCACGCTCTATACTGTCGGTGGAGGCTCGGGTCGCATGCTGATCGCGTTGTTGTTTTTCATCATCGGCAGCGTATTTGGCAGCCTGTCGTTGCCGGCGTTTCTTTCCCTCGGCGGCGTAGATCCGGTGTTGGCATCGGACTATCTCGGCCCCTGGGGCGGGCTGGCGGCGACGCTTGTCAGTATCGCCATTGCGGCTGCGCTCATTATTGCGGTCGCGAGGCGCCGCGACGCCAATTTCGTGCCGTCACGTAACTATGTGATCGGTGGAGGAGCCATAGGTCTGCTGTGCGTTGCCGTATTCGTCGCTGGCGGTCATCCCTGGAGCGTAACCTTCGGCTACACGGTCTGGGGCGCGAAGGCCGCGACAGCGCTCGGATTAGACCTGTCGCATTCGGCCTTTTGGCAATGGCCGGGGCCAAAGCATGCGCTTGCCGAATCCGTATTATCGGATACGTCCAGCCTGACCGATTTTGGCATGCTGTTTGGCGCTATGGCGGCAGCGGCAGCCAGCAAACCGTTCGCCGCGGCTCCATGGCCACCTATGAAGTCACTGTTAGCGGCCGGTATCGGCGGCTTACTGATGGGGTGGGGAGCGCGGCTCGGTTTCGGCTGCAACATTGGCGCTTTCGTCGGTGGCGTTGCGTCCGGATCGCTGCATGGCTGGGTCTGGTTCCTCGCCGCTCTGCCCGGCTGCCTGATAGGCATCCGCCTACGGCCCCTGTTCGGCCTGGCGTGGGAATAACAATGATGCGCTCGGTATATGTCATCGTGGTACTGCTTGGTGTCGCAGGCATTCTCGTCGACCACTTGTCGAGCCCGTCGAGCGGCCGCGCCGTGTCGCCGGAAGATTTCGCCGGTGCCTGCGCGCCCTGCGGCGCGCCTTGTCCATCGAAGAAATAGGCTGCTCAGCCGTTCTGCTTCAGAAACGCCTCGACTTCGGCGCGCGTCGGAGCGCCCGAGGCGCCGCCGAATTTCGTGCATTTGAGCGCGGCGGTAGCGCTGGCAAACCGCAGCATATCGGGAAGTGCGCGCCCTTCCGCAAGACCCAGCGTGAAGCCGCCATGGAAGGCGTCGCCGGCGCCCAGCGAGTCGATCACCTTGACCTTGAAGGCCGGCAAGTGGCGCAGCTCATCGCCTTCGAGCCAATAAACTCCTTTTGGACCGTCTGTGATCGCGACAAAGCCGGAAAGATGCTCGGCGAGCCTCTCAAGGGCACCTTTATAATCCTGTAGTCCGGTCATTCCGAACAATGCCTCCGCCGATGCCACTACGTGGGTGCCGAGCGCGAGCAAAGGATCGTCCACTCTCGTGACCTGATCGAGATCGATGACGATCGGAATTTTGCGTGCCTGCGCGGCGCGACACACTGCGGTCACGAATTCTGGAAAGCGGTTATCCACGAGAACGGCGTCAGCATACGCGAGCAGCTTGGCAGGATCGTTTGGCAGGACGTCGCCCAGATCGACGCCGCGGCGGGTAGCGATGGTTTTTTCGCCGGTCGCGTCGAGCAAAATTAACGACACCGACGCTGTGCCCCCATCGACGCGCGCAACTCCGCTGCAATCTATGCCCTCCTTGGCGAGGTCAGACAGGATTTGGTTGCTCACGGCATCCCCGGATCCGCCGAGGGGTCCGGCAAAGGCTGCGCGGCCACCGAGCCGCGCGATAGCTACCGCCGCATTGGCGGCGCATCCGCCGCCGGTGATGATGAATTCGCTTGCAGATACTTTGGTGCCGGGGACAGGGAAGTTTTGCACGCGCATGACGATGTCCTGCACGGCGATGCCGGCGCAGAGGATTTTTGGTTCTTGCGACGTGCGCTCAATCAAAGCTGATCTCGTCCTCCAGCCAGGCGCGGATGATGTGATGCGCGATCGCCACGGGCGGTGGTGTGGTGAGCCCTTGCGGATGTTTGCGCATAAGCATCGTCTCAATCTCGCTCTTGCTAAACCAGCGGGCGTCTTCGAGCTCCTCGGGATCGACCACAATCTCGTGCGTCAGTGCCTCGGCGTGACAGCCGATCATCAACGACGTCGGAAACGGCCAAGGCTGCGAGGCAAAATAGACCACGCGCCCGCAAGTGATGCCGGCCTCCTCGTGAGTTTCCCGACGTACGGCGTCCTCGATCGATTCGCCGGGTTCCACATAGCCAGCGAGGCAGGACCACATCGTCGGTACAAAACGCGGCGAACGTCCGAGCAGGCAACGCTCGCGGTCGCTCGCCAGCATGATCACCACAGGATCGGTGCGAGGAAAGTGCTCGGCCTTGCATTGCGGGCAGTCGCGCCGCCATCCCCCAGATACAAGCCGCGTTGCGGCGCCGCAGTTCGGGCAAAAGCGGTGGCGCGCGTGCCAGTGCAGCACGGCCTTGGCTTCTGCGATCGGCGGCAGGTGATCGGGAGCGACGAGGCCCTGCACCGCAATTGAGCGCAGATCGGTCACATGCAGGTCGTCGCGCGCTTTTAGTGCGTCCACTGCTTGCGGTGTGAGGCCATGACCGAACCGCGGCGTTCCATCGAGCAGGCCAAGGAAAACTGCTTCTGTTGCAGGTGATAACGCTTGTGCTTCGCTCAGCGTGAACAGTGGCTCATTGAGCGGCGAGCCTTTTTTCGACACGACCCAGTCGCCGCCGACGACATAGGCTCCTGCGCCGCGATCGCGTGTCAGCGCGGCAATGGCAGCGGCATCGGCGCGAAGCTCTGCGGCGCGGTCGATGCGACTGTCGGAATATCCGAGACGGGGCTTGGGACCGAAATTTGGACGAGAAGACATGCGTCGCGCAAATTCGCACGACCATTTCATCCGTGCAATGCTTACTCCGCCCCTTCGCCTCGCGGGTACATGGCCTCGCGCAGTTCTGGCCGCTGCCACTGCGGGCCGAGCACGCCCTGCTTTGCGCCATAATTGACCGCCGAAGTAACGGTATCAGTGGTCGCCCGCATTTCCCGCGCGCGGTCGAGACTCACATCGACCACGAACAGGCCCGCAGCCGTGCTCTCGAACAGGATTTCTTCTGGCGTTGCGACCATGGCGAGGCCGCGTTCGGCGTGGCTGAACAGGTTCTGCGTGGTGACAACGATGGCAAGGTTTTCGATCGCGCGCGACCAGATCAGATTGCGCCAGGTTGCCCACAGCCGCCGCTTGTCGGTACCGGCCGGCATGAAGATCAACTCAGCGCCGCGCAGCGCCAACGCGCGCGTCACCTCGGGCATGTAGGCCTCGCTGCACATGGCAAGGCCTACCTTGCCATGCTGCGTGTCAAACACGGGGAATTCATTGCCCGGCACGTATTGGAATTCCCACCACTGACCGCCGGTATAGATCCAGGGCCCGTTCGGGTGCGTGCGGCGATAAATAACCGGTGCCCTGCCATCGCCATAGGCCATGCAGATCAGATTGTGCGCGGTCCCTTCGTTGTGGCTGATCGGCTCGATGGTCCCGTAGACCGTATTGATGCCGTGCTTGGCGGCGGCTTCCGCGATGCGCGGCGTCGGATCGAAATTGGCGGGCATGCGCCATGGACCGGGGTAGGTCTC
>DASSLE010000032.1:0-3837 GCA_035689725.1 Pseudolabrys sp. | reverse complement strand
GGCGCCATACACATCTACGGCGGCGATTTTTTCGGCGCTGAACGAAGCGAGTGGGACTCTATGTCGCTTGAAGAGCATCGGTCGGATGGCGAACGGACACGGCGCGTGTTCGAAGAAGCAAACGCACGTTACGAGGCAACTAAACAACTCCGCACAACCTGACCAACCCTTGGGCGCTTAGCCAAGGGCGTGGGGTGAGCGCAGCTTATGTCCGCTTTACCCCCGAAAGCGGACATGTGCGACGCAAAAACGGATGTCCGCTTTGGGCGGTGGGTTCAACCGGTCGACGCAACACTTTATCTTGGAGGGAAAGACGGAGTGTATAGCGAGGGATCAGCGATTTCGTCGAGGTTTCACAGCGGCAGAGAAGACGGAGCCGTGAAATCGCTGGCAGAGAGGGGGAGTCGCTCAAACGATCGGGCGGGCGTTTAGTAAGTCGTCATCCTCCCTTTATTGCCAAGTAGCCCCGCATTGGGGAGATTTAACGCAAGTGTTGCGTCGACCGGTTGACCTGGCAGGGCAAAGCGGACATTGCGATTGGACAGTGTCATGTCTGCTTCTGACCCCAAAGCGGACATGGGGCCTGACCCGCGTCTCACTTGTGTGCCATTTCTCACACATCGCCCAGTCTCAAAGTGCTAGGCTTTAGGAGTGCTCCTGAGGCTCTCGCGAGGGCTACATGAGACGGCGCGAGTTCATCACGCTTCTTGGCGGTGCGGCGGTACTCGCGGCGCGGGCGCAGCCCGGCACCGGCTTAGCTCAAATTCGGGTTTGTTCAGACGGCTCGGGGTACTCCGCACTGCGGCTCTTCGTTCGCGCGTCTTGGGTTGGTGACAACCCCCTCGCAAGTCTGGAACGGTAGGGCGCTACCATGGACGTTGGCGGCTGGCTGCGAAACCTGGGACTCGGACAGTATGAGTCAGCATTCATCAAGAACGCTATTGACACCGATGTGCTGCCGGAGCTGACCGAAGGCGATCTCGAATAGCTCGGGATACCGCTGGGCGACAGGAAGCGTCTCATCAAGGCGATCAAGGCGATGGCTGGCGGCTCTCCCAGTGCGCTCATCACGAGCAAAGTCGGGGAGAATGCGCCGAGCGACTACTCCCCCATGGCTGCTGCCGAGCGCCGTCACTTGACCGTGATGATCTGCGATCTGGTGGGCTCGGATGCTCTATCGGCCCGACTCGATCCGGAAGACATGGGCGCCGTGATCGATGCCTTTCAGGCTGCCTGCGCCCGTATCACGCTAGCCTATGACGGCTTCCTTGCCGATTCCCGGGGCGGCGGGATATTGGCCTATTTCGGCTATCCCCGCGCGCACGAGGACGATGCCGACCGAACCGTACGCGCGGGGCTCGATATCGTTGCCGCTGTTGCACGGCTCAAGACGCGCGCGGAACAGCCGCTCTCGGTCCGCATTGGCATCGCCACCGGCTTGGTGGTGGTCGGTGACCTCGGTGGCGCGGGTGCCTTGCGGGAGCGTGCTGTGGTTGGCAAGACACCGAACCTCGCGGCGCGCCTGCAGGCGATCGCCGAGCCGAACATGATCGTCGTCTGCGACAGCACGCGCAGCCTTCTCGGCAATCTCTTTGAACTTGAGGACCTCGGGCCCAGGGACATCAAGGGCATCGCCGGGCCGACGCGGGCCTGGGCAGTGCTGCGCGCGAGTTCCGTGACAAGCCGCTTCGAGGCGTTGCACGCGACCGGTCTGACCGTTCTCGTCGGGCGGGATGAAGAATTCGAATTGCTGCTTCGGCGCTGGCAAAGGGCAAAGTCGGGTGAAGGCCAGGTGGTGTTGCTCTCCGGCGAGGCCGGCATCGGGAAATCGCGGCTCACAGCTGCGCTGCTGGAAAACCTCGCCACCGAGCCGCACGCGCGCCTCCGCTATTTCTGCTCGCCGCAGCACACGAACAGCGCGCTTTATCCGATCATCGGCCAGATGGAACGCGCCGCTGGACTGGTGCACGACGACACCCCGCAAGCGATGCTCGACAAGCTCGATGCGGTGCTGGCGCAGACTTCGACCTCGATTGAGGACGCGGCGCTCTTCGCCGAGATGCTGTCGCTGCCCAACGATGGACGCTATCCCGCGCTCGAACTGACCCCGGAGCAGCGCCGGCAAAGAACGCTGGACGCACTCATTTTACAAGTACAAGCCCTGACACGCTCCAGTCCGGTGCTGATGATCTTCGAGGATGCGCATTGGGCCGACCCCACAAGCCTGGAAGTCCTCAGTCGGGCGGTTGACCGGATCGCAGCACTTCGCGCGCTGCTGATCGTGATGTTCCGGCCGGAATTCGATCCGCCTTGGATCGGACAGCCTCACGTGACTGCCCTCCCCATCAATCGACTGGCGCAGAGCGAAGTCGTCGCCATAATCGATCACCTCGTCGGCAACAAGGAGCTACCGGCGGATGTGATGGCCGAGATTGTGGAGCGCACCGACGGCAACCCGCTGTTCGTAGAAGAATTGACGAAGGCGGTGCTGGAGGCGGAGAGCGAGGGCGATGGCCGGCGCATAGTTACGGCGGTTCCGTCCCCGGGCTCAGCGGTTCCAGGAAGCCTGCACGCCTCGCTGATGGCGCGACTCGACCGGCTCGGCCCCGCCAAGGAATTGGCGCAGATCGGGTCGGCAATTGGGCGGGAGTTCTCGCATGCCCTGCTGGCTGCGTTGGTGAGCAAGCCCGAGGCGGAACTGGGATCGGCGCTCGATCGTCTCATTGCGGCTGGGTTGCTGTCCCGGCAGGGCGTGCCGCCGCATGCGAGATACCTGTTCAAGCATTCGCTGGTGCAGGACGTCGCATACAGCAGTCTGCTGCGCAGCAAGCGCCACCAGCTACATGCTGAAATCGCGGGCATACTCGAAAGCCAGTTCCGCGACACCATCGATTCTAGTCCCGGGCTGCTCAGCCATCATTACAAGTCCGCCGGGAAGTTCGACCGCGCAATCCCATATTCGATACGCGCCGGGGATGTCGCGGCCAGCCGTTATGCATCCTCGGAAGCCACCGTCCACTATCAGGCGGCGTTCGACATGGCGAGCGAGTTGCAGGCCTCCGATGAAGCAGGCAATGCCCGGGTGCAAGCAGTTCTGAAGCTCGCCAGCGTCGCCACCCGGCGCGAACATTTCGAACGCGATTTACGCAACCTCGAAGGTGTGCGGCAACTCGCTGAAAGCGGCGCGAACCGCGAACAGCTGTGCCGGATTCTATACTGGACCGGCCGCATGCATTTCGTGCTGGGTAACTTCGATCGCGGTGTCGAGTACGCGCAGCAGGCGCTGCGCGTGGCGGAGGAAGTCGCCGGCGGCGACGACCTTACCGCCGAGCCCATCAACCTACTCGCACGGATCCATTGCCTGCGCGGCGAACCCGCGCCGGCTGCTCAGTACGCGGCGCGCAACGTCGGCCAGATGCATCGCCTTGGCAATCGCGTCGAGGAAGCGGCGGTATCGGGCGTGCTTGCATTTGCTTGCGGGATGAGTGGTCGCTATCGCGACGCGGTCGATGCGGCAGAGCAGGGCGTGATGTTGGCCAGGGGCCTCGATCACCTGCCGACGCTCGCCGCCTGCTACATGTACCGCGCGGTAGTGAAGGGCTGGTTTGGTCACATCCAGGATGCAGTGTCTGATTTCGAGCAGGCGCGGACGATCTCTGAACGCGTCGGCGACCTGTTCAGGCGCTACCTCGTGCACGGCTGGCGAGGTGAGGCCTACGTGCTATGCGGGGACTATGCCGCGGCCGGCAAGGAACTCGGCCAGTGCATCGTGCTTGGCGATCAGATCGGCACCTCGTTCCATCGCGGTGCGTTCCTCGCATTTGTCGCGCGCGTGCG
>DASSLE010000031.1:0-3653 GCA_035689725.1 Pseudolabrys sp. | reverse complement strand
TAATAGTGGCGGTAATGGCGACCGCGATAATAGCGGACATCAATTATCGAAGATGGAGCCGCATTGTTGACAGCTGTCGTGCTCGAGAGCACCGGGGCGGCCGACGCAGTGGTAACTGCCCCGAGAGTAACCGCACCGGCGATTGCGATGACGACCGCACGCTTCATTGTTTCCTTATGCATGATCATAACCTGCGCCGTCTCTCAGGCGGGCAATTTCTCGTTCGTCACCGTTGACGCAACGAGGAGCGCTGCTAGAAAATGAGAACGAGGATGAGCGTGCGCCAAATGCCGCTGCTCTGGTTCGTTTACCCACTCAACAGGTCGGGGCGTCGTAACCCTGATGCGGCTGATCGCGGCCAGGACTCATTTCTCTTCTATTTCTTGTACGTTCGAGAAAGGAGCCCTACCTGAGGCAACCTACGAGCCGCCTTATCGTTCCGCTCGCCCGACCCAATTCGGTCTGTCTTCGCACCGGCGCGATGTCGCCCATTGGCACTTAGCGGACATCCCACTCGTCCCGGTGAATGTCCGCTGTCAGGGGTAAAGCAGACATCACGATCAGCAAGCGTTATGTCCGCTTGACCCAAAGCGGACATCGGATGACAAGCCGAAACACGCAAACATTACTAGGAGACAATAAATGGGTCACTCGAGCGGAATCGTCATTTCCCTGGCATGCTGGAGTACGTTGGTCGGCTCGCAGGGCTTGGCATGAAATTTCGTGCCCGACGGGAGGGCTTCAGGTCGTGGCCGTCCTGACGTCATGATGACACCCACCTCATGCCATCGCTGTGCAATCCGCATTTTCGCCCTCGAGCACTCGATATCCAGCATCCGAGAACATATAGGATTGCCCCCATTCGTTCAAATACATGAAGCAACCTCCACCTGTGAAAACCGTTCCACGTCCAATACTTAATTCGCCAATTGTTAAAAATTGAATTGCGCCGGCATGCGACCGAAATAGTGGTCAATTTTATACAGACTCATCTTCGGTATGAGTTGCATGGTCTTAGCTCGACTTTCTCAGGATTGCCTAATCGATAATTCCAGTAGTCCCTGCACCTGACGCGTATTGAAACGCATCGCAAAGTCTCAATGAAACCCACCGGCTTCAAAGAACAATTCACCAACATTTGCATCGTGCAGCAATAGAACTACGACTGCATTCAGGGGCACGATTGGCTAAGGCGCGTCTTGTGAAACAGGACCGGCTCCAATCGGCAGAGGAAAGCGCCAGCGTTGAACGGCGATTGCGGCGCTCCAAAATAATCCCGCTCGCGCATAGCTCCGACCGAACCGATGTTCTCGCGCATAGCTCCGACCGAACCTATGTTAATGTCCGCGTACACAAATGCGACGTGCGGTCGGTCGACTGGATTGGGTTTCGCGAGCGCGACCGCACTCAAGGCCAAAAGCAACGCGGTGGCCGTCAAGGCTTTCATTGGCCCGGCCTCCTATACGCAATAGGCAATCGTGGGGAAGCTGTCCTGTTCCGAGCCGGAGATCATATTCGCGTGATGCTAAACTGGTAGCATTGACACAGGTCAATTCGTCAACGGTGCGAGCTAAGATTTAATGAACGTGAGCACTGCAAGTGCGCTAATCTTTGATAGGGCTGAAGGGCTTCCAACAAGGGAGTTCCAAAGATGTGTGACTATAGCCTTCAAAACGTCAGGTCGCGGCCCGCGAAGGTTGGCGACAAACTCACCACAATTGACTTTGGTACTTGCACACGCGGGTTCGCTGCAGCGGAAGATGCTGAAGCGGCGGTTTGCGTTCTGCCGGGGACCGAGCTTGCGTTTTCCAGCGCGGTGACAGTAACACATCCCCGCTTCCTCGCAGGGTGGAAGGTGGAAACACTAGGTCACGCGACGGCAATCTTCCGACAAGTGAATAAGACCGAACCGTGGAAGCACCATGATGCGCTCGAATTTCCGGATGGGCGCATTGTTCTGCTGACACGACTAAGTGAAGGTCAGGAGGCAACGGTGCTTCAGTTGCCTGCGCAGCCAAAGACCACGGCCGAAGCAGATGCCCAGAAGCGCACCGCCTACGTGGGCTGAAAGTTCGGGACAGGATCGATCTGTGTAGGCTGCATTACGAATGCGGCCTACTTTTTGGAACTGCGCAAGGCTGCCGCACGGCGCTTGGCCGAAGCCGGATGCTCCGAAAAACAGATAGCAGCGGTGATCGGACACACGACGCTGAAAGAAGTTGCGCGTCACACGCGCGCAGCAAATCAGGAGTGCCTTGCCGCCGACGCGATCGATATGCTGACAGACCAAAAGACGTTCAAAAATTCCCAAACCTCGATTAACGGGTTGGGAAATCGGAGAAAAATCGTGAGTGTTCACCGAATTTCTCCACATGATCATTAGGCTTTCTGCGGCGGCTGTCCCACCGTCATTACGGGGCGACAGCCCCTTCCCCCACCCCGAAGCAATGATTTTTTTATTCGAAAAAATTCATTAAGCGAGCCGGCGGTCGACATTGCAGCAATATCCGCTGTTACTCCAATAGCGGACAAACGCGGGCGCGGTCGGATTGTCCGCTTTGTCCCAGAAGCGGACATCGTCATTCGATGACCCTATCGGCGCGGCTGGCGCGATTAAGTCCAGCGCCCTGCCAGAATGCGGCCGTTCTGCGGCGAACTTCGGCCAGAATCTTAAGTGCCTCCTCAAGCGTCTTCAGCACATGACGGACGAAGGGCGACAGGTTTCATGCGGCAAAGTTTTCGGCAGTGGTCAGCTAATTATTTGTATACAAAAGACAAAGCGCGTTCCCAGATTGTCAAACGCGCCTATACCAAGGCGTTGCCATGACCCTGCGCTGCGTCTCCTTTCATTGCAAACGTCACATTCCTATCCTATTTGCCGAATAACGGGGCGCGGGAGGGGGATCGGGGATGCCGATATCGCGAACGTTTGTAGCTGCCTGCTTAACCGGCGCCGTGCTGGCAATCGCGCCGGCGTTGGCCGATGAGGGCAAGCGGCCCGACAAGGTGTCATTCTATTTCGCTGGACATGAGGACGACTGGCAGTTGTTTATGAATCCGTCCGCTTTTCAGGACGTGATCAATGGCGCAGCCAAGACCGTGTTCGTGCATCTGACCGCCGGCGACGCGGGGCTCGGCAACGGCCTGGGCGGCCGCAAACATCCCTTCTATCTGGCGCGCGAAAACGGCGCGGAAGCTGCGATCCGATTTATGGCTGACGCCGATGCGGTACCGGGCGAGCGCCTCGCGGCTCCGATGTCTTTCAACGGGCATATGATTTACCGCGTGAGCTACCTAAACACCGTGGGCTATTTCCTGCGCGTGCCGGACGGTCACTGGTCTGGTGACGGCTATTACGAGACTGGCTTCCAATCTCTCAAGCGCTTGGCCACTGGCGAAAATGAGATTCTGCGAGCGGTCGATGGCTCGGCCACGTATCATGGCTGGGACGATCTGGTTGCTACGCTGCGTGCAATCGTCACTTACGAACGCGGCAGGGCCGCTGTAGCACAGATCAATGTGGCCGAGACTAATACGCGCATTAATCCGAAAGACCATTCCGACCATTTGATGACTGCGAAGGCCGCTCTCGAAGCCGTAAAGGATCTTTCCTGTGTACGGCGGCTCTACTATGTCGACTATGCAAGTTCGCG
>DASSLE010000030.1:0-4718 GCA_035689725.1 Pseudolabrys sp. | reverse complement strand
CGATGATTCGGCTGGCACCGAGGCCGTCGTCCGAAAGCCTCCAAGGAAGGAACCCGCGGGAAGTGAAGCGCGGCTGCTGCCTGCGCGCTATGGCGATTTGATTGGAGCGATGACGGCCGCCGGGCAACTGGGAGTGCCGGTTAGGTGATTACGCCTGCTGGGGGGGTCCGCTTGGCTTTGTTTCATGACTGATAACGAATGCACGCGAGGTTGAATTCAATTCTGGGCGGCTGTCGGGCCGCGCACCGGCGTGGCCGTGCGATGAGCGGGAGGGAACGCGCTCAGCGATGCGGATGCGGTAGGCAGTGCAGGCGCTCATGAGGTGTCGATCTTGATGTCAGTAGTCGTCGGCCGATGCCACGGCGTCGAGCCGCGGCCGAAGGTCTCGATGATGACCATCTGGCCGCCGCAACACGGACAAGGCGACGAGATCACAGGCTGGCGATCTGTCGCATCACCATCAGCATGCTGAACTTGCGGCTTTGGCACGGCGAGGAGCTCGCGGGCGCGCGCGATGTTGTTGATACAGGCCGCCCTGGCGAACAGGCCGAAGTGGCGGATGCGGTGTAAGCCCTTCGGTAGGACATGGATGAGGAAGCGGCGGATGAACTCGTGCGGTGTGAGCGTCATCCTCTTGGAACGAGCACTGCCGTCGGTGCGATAGTCTTTGTATTTGAAGGTGACGCCGTTGCGGTCGAACGCGATCAGCCGGCTGTTGGAGATGGCGACGCGGTGGGTATAGCGCGAGAGATAGGCAAGCACCGCTTCGGGTCCGGCGAACGGAGCCTTGCAGTAGACATGCCACTTGCGCCTGCGCAGTGGCGCCAGGTAGGCGGCGAAGGCCTTGCGCTCGGTGAGTGCGGCGTGACTGCCGAAGAACTGCAATTTGCCGGCTGCGTGGGCAGCAAGCAGCTTCTCCAGCATTAGACCTCGGAACAGCTCCGAGAGCACCCGCACCGGCAGGAGGAAGCGCCGCCGACAGGACACCCAACGTGAGCCATCGCGCGAGATGCCGCCGCCTGACACGATCATATGCACGTGTGGGTGATGCATCATGGCCGAGCCCCAGGTGTGCAGCACGGCGGTGATGCCGATGCGGGCGCCGAGGTGCGCGGGGTCAGCCGCGATAGTGCGCATCGTCTCGGCCGCGACCTTGAACAGGAGATTATAGATGACCGCCTTGTTCTGGTAGGCGATGTCGCCAATCGCCGACGGCAGTGTGAAGACGACGTGGAAGTAAGGCACCGGGAGGAGCTCAGCCTCGCGCGCTGCCATCCACTCGCGCGCTGCCGCGCCCTGACACTTGGGGCAGTGCCGATTGCGGCAACTGTTATAGGCGATGGTCGTGTAGGCACAGTCCTGGCAGCGCGCGACATGCCCGCCGAGCGCCGCCGTGCGGCAGTTCTCGATGGCGCTCATCACTTTCAACTGGGCGAGGCTCACATGGCCGGTGTTGGCCGTACGCCACGCAGCACCGAAGTCGCGGAAGATGTCCGCGACTTCCAGAGCAGGACGGGACATGCTCGCCGGCAGTTATGCCGGCGGCTCGTTCCTGTTCGCTCGCAGCGGAGTGAGGCGATCCAATGGGCTCGTGATTGCGCGGATCGTGTTGGTGGCCACCTGCGCGTAGAGCGCGGTGGTCTCGAGCTTGGCATGCCCGAGCAAGACTTGGATCAGGCGAACGTCGGTGTTCTGCTCCAGCAAGTGGGTGGCAAAGCTGTGCCGCAGCGTGTGTGGCGTCACCCGCTTCTTGATCCCGGCCAAATGGGCGGCGGCATGAACGGCGCGGTTGAACTGGCGCGTCGTCAACGGCAGCAGCCGATCACGGCCCGGAAACAACCACACCGTCGGCCGCGCAATGCGATACCAATCGCGTAAGAGTTCGAGCAGCACGGGCGAGAGCATCGCAAAGCGATCCTTGCGCCCCTTGCCCTGCTCGATCTTGAGCAGCATGCGCTTGGAATCGACGTCGGATACCTTGAGCGCTACCACCTCGGAGACCCGCAGTCCGGCGCCGTATGCGGAGCTTAATGCGGCTTTGTACTTCGGTCCCGGTGCCGCCTCCAGCAGGCGCGCAATCTCTTCTTCACTTAACACCACCGGTATTTTGCGCGGCTCGCGCACGAACGTAAGGTGCCGAGCCATATTTGCCTGACCGACCGTCACAGTGAAGAAGAAACGCAGCGCCACAACCGCGCCGTTGATAGTCGGTGGACGCACGCCGGTCTGCGTCTGATGCAGCTGAAAGCGGCGAAGATCCTCAGGTGTTGCTGTCTCGGGCGAGCGACCGAGGAAGGCTGTGAAAGTCTTGACGTGTCGAATATAGTCGTTGCGCGTCTTCTCGACAAAATTGCGCACGCTCATGTCTTCGATCATGCGTTGGCGCAGTGGACTGATGGCCTTCTCGCTCATCGCGATGCTCCTGTCTTGAGATGGAGGTTGTTGACACCCCTCGATCCTCAAGACGGGATACCGATCTGTCACCGCATTCGGCTCACCCGGTCACTCCATCCGGCGCGTCACTCGCTCCGGCCTTCGCGCGCAGCGCGCTCCCGCGCGAGCGGGTTCGTTGTGTGCTGGGCATGCTCAGCAGCTTGGAGGTGAAAGTCCTCTGCTCAACCTGATGGAGGTGAAGGGCTAGCAAAGTGCAAGGGCTATCGCCGCAAGGCGGGGTCTGAAGGAAGCACCAAGCAAATGCGCGAGTCGATGGACAAAAACCGAATACAAGGCG
Source organism: Pseudolabrys sp. (assembly GCA_035689725.1). GTDB lineage: Bacteria > Pseudomonadota > Alphaproteobacteria > Rhizobiales > Xanthobacteraceae > Pseudolabrys. The sequence continues at coordinate 1,987 of DASSLE010000030.1, read as the reverse complement.
CGAGCACCGGACGAGGGGGCAACGTACCGCGAAGTCCATATCCATCACGGTGCGAAGCGTAGATTCGGCGACTGTGCGCGGAAGGCGGCTGAGCTTACCCCAGGAGATCTGCCCTGTGTCGCTGCGGCGACTGAGAGCGCCGCGAGGCGGTCTGATCACAGGACAGAAGTCAGCAGAGGGCATATTAGGTCATGTCGTCGGCAAGGCTAGTGAGGCACTCCGAACCGAAAGGTGGAGGCAACGGATAGGCCGAGCCGGGAACGGTGGCTGAAGGCCCGAACGAGAGGAGTGGCAAGTAGGGCATGAACCTCGGAGGCGACAAGCGGCTGAATCTCCAGTTGAGACTGGACTTCTCATCGGCGCCGACGGGTGAAGCCCGGCAGGCGGGACGAGAAGACATCGAATCGCCTTCGGCGGCGAATGAGTCCGAACGCCCAGCCAACACGAGTCGAATCCTGGAGGACATATGTGAACGAGCAAACCTGAAGGAAGCATTGCGGCAAGTGAGGAGCAACAAAGGTAGCGCAGGCGTCGACGGGATGACCGTCGATCAACTTGCCGACTATCTCAAGCAGCACTGGCCGGCCATTCGGGAGCAATTGCTGAACGGGACCTACGAACCGCAACCGGTGAGACGGGTGGAAATCCCGAAGCCGGACAAAGGAGGGGTGCGAAAGCTTGGCATCCCAACCGTGCTGGATCGCTTCATCCAGCAAGCGGTGATGCAGGCTCTCCAGAGGCGATGGAACCCGACGTTCTCCCATCACAGCTATGGGTTTCGACCGCATCGGTCGGCACATCAAGCCGTGGCTCAGGCGCAGCAGTATATTGCGCAAGGCTACGGCTGGGTGATCGATCTCGATCTGGAAAAATTCTTCGATCGGGTCAATCACGACAAACTGATGGGCCAAATCGACAAGCGCGTCGAGGACAAGCGGCTGCTGAGACTCATCCGGGCATTCCTGAATGCCGGGGTGATGGAGAACGGGCTGGTCAGCCCGAGCGTGGAAGGGACTCCGCAAGGAGGACCGCTTTCGCCACTGCTGAGTAACCTTGTGCTCGACGAGCTCGACCAGGAGCTGGAACGCCGCGGGCATCGCTTCGTTCGTTATGCGGATGATTGTAACATTTACGTTCGCAGCGAACGCGCGGGTCAGCGGGTGAGGGAGGGCATCACGCGCTTCATCACACAAACGCTCAAGCTCAAGGTAAACGAGGCAAAGAGCGCGGTGGCGCGACCGCAGGAACGGAAGTTCCTCGGGTTCGGCTTCACGGCCGGTCCGGACATCAAGCGCACGATCGCGCCGAAATCTCTGGAACGGTTCAAGCAACGAATCCGAGACATCACGCGCAGGGCCAAGGGCGTCAGCATCACGACGACAATGGACGAGTTGGCTTCGTATATGCGGGGCTGGCGCGGCTATTTCGGCTTTTGCGAAACGCCCCAGGTGCTCATCGCCCTCACGCGCTGGGTCCGGCTGCGGCTGCGGGCTGCTCTTTGGCGTCAGTGGAAAACACCACGACGCCGCCGGGCGGCACTTGTCGCAAACGGGGTCTCGACATGGGCTGCAAGGAACACGGCCGGCAGCGGCCGCGGTCCATGGTATCTCGCCCGAAGTAGAGCCCTCTCCACCGGACTCTCAAATGCCTACTTCAAATCGCTCGGTCTCCCCTCCCTGTTCCAATCGTGTTAGCGCAACTTCTCGAACCGCCGTGTACGGACCCGTACGCACGGTGGTGTGGGAGGGGCGGAGCCGCGAGGCTTCCCCCTATCCCGATCAATGGCACTTAGCGGCCAGCGACGTACGCAACGGCATGTCCGCAGTTGGGGAAAGCGGACGCCGCATCGCCTGGGACAATCGAATGCCGACAGGCGCGACTCTTGTTCGCGAAGAGGCCGCCATGCCTTGGGGTGACGCCCGCCGCGCCATAAGCTCTATAACCGTCGCATGCCCCTCCCGCCCGGCTTCGTTCCGCCATGCCTGCC
>DASSLE010000029.1:0-2119 GCA_035689725.1 Pseudolabrys sp. | reverse complement strand
CTGCGTGTAACTTTGCGCGAACCCGCACAGAAACGTAAAGAAGGCGAACCAGATAATGGTAATCTGCAGCGTGCGCACGCGCCCGAAACGGTCGGAAAGAGCGCCCGCGAACCAGCCGCCGAAGGCGGAAGTGAGCAGCGTCGCAGTACCGATCAGCCCGGCATCCGCATTGGTGATTGCGAAGGCAGCGATGATTGCCGGGATTGCGAAGCTGAAAATCTGCACATCCATGGCGTCGAGCGTCCAGCCGCCGAAACACGCCCAGAATGTGCGCTTCTCGCCTGGGTCTAGCTCGCGGTACCACCCTGTCGGACTGTCATATGTGCTTGCCATTGCGATGCCCCCATTATGTTCTTTTACCTGCAGAACCGAGCGTTTGGTTGCGATGATTCTAACTGAAGTCTGGCCACTCTGAAATCCTCACCTGGCCAACTCTGGCTAAGGCTTTCGCTTCTGGCACAAAGCGGACAATCCGACCGCACCCGCGTCTGTCCGCTATTGGAGTAACAGCGGATATCACAATTATGCGGGCTGCTGACGCGTTAATGTATATCGAAGTTTGACTGCGAGACCGCCGTTAACGGCGTAGCGTTGCCGGTACGGTCGCGCGCACGCCGGTGCGAATGCGCCGATAGCACATACCTGGCTTTCGAATGTTGTGCGATTTGCAGCGCGGGCTTGTGTGATTGCGCCGCGCAGAAGCTATCGACGGCATCCACCACCGCCGCGCTGATCAGTTGCTGCCGCTCGGGCGAGGCCATCACCAATTCCTCGTCGCGGTTCGCGATCGAGCCCGCTTCAAGCAGTACAGCGGGCAGTTGCGTCTTCTTCAGCACGAACAGCGTGTCGTAGCGGTAGACGCCAGCATCGGCGTCCAGGAGCGTGCGCTGCCACCGGCCCATGAAGCTCTCGGTGTAATGCGGCGTGTATTGCAAACCCCGCGCCTTCAACTGCTGGCCGAGCATGCTGCCGAACAGAAGGCTGTCTTTGGGATCGAGATTGTCGTCGGAGACGAAGATCGAATGGCCTTTGAATCGGTCGCTGAACGTTTCCGGCTTGCCGTTGTAATCCCATTTTTCCAGAAAACGATCGGGCACCGAGTCGTGGTGGATGGACAGCAAAAGACTTGCCGATAGCTCGTTGGCGCGTGCCACGCGCGCGTACATGCTCCGGATCCCCGGCCCGTCGGTCACCATGAGGACCGTCTTAGCAAAGCCGGCTTCGAGGAGAGCCTGATCGATCTGCTTGGCGAGCCGCAGATTGAAATCAAATTCGTCGGCTCCGCGCGCGCTTTTGGCGCCGGGCGATTTCGCGGTGTGGCCGACGTCGAGCACGACGCGAAAGTCCGGACGGGCGCAGCTCGCCGCGCCTGATTTCACGGGGCTATCGGGCGGCTCGGCGCGGACAATGCCGACCGGCAGCACGGACAAGACGGCCGCGAGCGATACCGCAATGGTGCGCCAATAGCGAATCATGAGACATTCTTTGACATTGCCCCACTAACAAACAATTACATCTGTGGAAGCTTCAGGCCCAATATCAAAAATGCGCGAAAAATCCCGCAAAGATCGCGTTGCGCACTCTGCGCGTGGTGACTCCGCCGCAATCGTCGCAGGCGACGAACGGCGCAAAGTTGTTTTTGCCCGGCGTTGACGGACTGAGACGATGTCGACTTCGATCCGACGCGGCACTTAGCGGACAATCCGACCGTACCCGCATTTGTCCGCTATTGGAGTAACCGCGGACAGATATGAGCGTCGGCCTTGACCAGCTAGGTCGCTAATGACCCAAAGCGGACATCGATAGCCGCAAAACGAGCCTGTGAGCCCCCTTTTAGTCCGCTTATTTGAAAGGGTACGATGCCCTTGGTCTGAGCCTCGGGGGCACAATGAGGTCTCAGCGTTGAATGCGGCCGAAAGCGACTTTTGATAAGTTCCGGGAGAGCATAAATGAAAACGCCAAGGAGTGGAGCGACGAGCCTCGCGCTTGCGCTGCTGTTTGTAATCGGAGTGACCTCGATGTGCGCGGCCAAGACTTTTGTCTATGTGTCGAACGCGCAGGACGGCAATATCGACACCTACAGCATGGACACGAGCACCGGCGCGCTGACGCCGATCGG
>DASSLE010000028.1:0-2940 GCA_035689725.1 Pseudolabrys sp. | reverse complement strand
CAATCCTCCAAATGACAATGAATTCGATAGCTCTTTGCTATCCGCTCCTGTGTTATTGCGGTTTTTGTACTGGATTCAACGAACACCGGATTGGCCGAGGACAAATTGAAAGATTTAAGATCATCATCTCGGTCGATGACTGAGACACCGATTCAAGCTGAAAGTCCGAACGTTGCGCTCAGTTCCAGACTGGCGACGTATCGTAAAGAGAGCGGCAACCGGCGGCCTGATTTCGCCAAAGCATATGATGAGCTTGTAGAGCGGCTGAACGTGATCGATCGTGGGCAGGTTGGCCCCGGGCTTGGCGAATTAATGCCGGGGTTCGACCTTCCGGATGAGAAGGGGCGACTCATTTCGCTCACGTCCTTGCTTCGATTTGGGCCAGTGGTGATCAGCATCAACCGCGGCCATTGGTGTCCCTATTGTAAGCTCGAGCTCCGGTCGCTTGCAGCAATTCACAGTGAAATCGCGCGGCTCGGAGCGGGGATAATCTCAATCATGCCGGACAGCGCACAATTCACTGGCAACTATGTTGCGGAAAACGATTTGCCATTCCCAGTGCTGAGCGACATAGACCTCGGCTATTCGCTTTCGCTTGGCCTCATCTTCTGGGTCGGCGCGGAGATCCAGCAGCTATACGAAAAGGCCGGCGTGGAGCTTGAAAAATATCACGGAAATCAGGGTTATTTCCTGCCGATGGCGGCCAAATTTATCGTCGGGCGCGATGGGCGGGTGAAGGCGCGGCAGGTCAATATAGAATTCCGCGAGCGGATGGAGCCTGAGGCGCTCATCGCAACGCTGCGGCAACTTCGCGCCGGATGAGGAATCGACGCTTCGTTCACGGGCGAATTAACGTATTATGCTCCGGTGGCCGTCCAGGGGGACGTTCGCATGGAAATGCACCAGGTTCGATATTTTCTGGCCGTCGCGCGGACGTTGAACTTCACCCGCGCAGCGGAAGAATGCCACGTCGCCCAGCCGTCGCTGACGCGTGCCATTAAGCTCCTGGAAGGTGAACTGGGCGGCGATCTTTTTCGACGCGAGCGGCCGCGCGCAATGCTTACGCCGCTCGGCGAGCGCATGTTTCCGCTGCTCAAGCAGTGCTACGACAGCGCCCAGAGCGCGCGTGCGCTCGCCGCCATGATCAATGATGGCGAGGTCGGCGCACTCAAGCTTGCGGTATCCAGCAGCATCGAGCTCGGCCTCATCCTGTCGCACGTCAACGAGCTGCGAAAAAGCTTCAGTGAAATTGAGCTGAAGATTCTTCGTGGCACCGGCCCGCAAATCGTCGAGTATCTGAAGGCCGGCGATGCCGAACTCGCGGTCGGGACCTCGATCGGCGAAGCGTGGGACCGTCTCGACAGTTGGAAACTGTTCGACGAGTCCTTCGACATGGTCTTCAGCCGCTCGCATCGCTTTGGCAGCCAGGAGGCGATTGGCCTCGACGATCTCAAGCCCGAACGCTTCCTCCTGCGTAACCATTGTGAGAAGTGCGGCGACCTCGCCGCGATGTTGCGCACCAAGGGGCTTAATCCCGATCATCGACACGAAGTCTCGTCGGACCAGGATCTGGTGGCTCTGCTCGAAGCCAATATCGGCATCGGCTTTCTGCCCCGCACCGTGAACGCACCGCCGAGTTTGGTGCGCACCACTGTGGAAGGGCTCGAACTCGGGCGGGACGTATGTCTTTATGGCGTCGCGGGTCGACAGCGCACGCCGATCGCTGCGACCTTCATGAAAATGTTGCGCGCTGCGAACTGGCAAAAAAGGATCGGGTGAACTTATTTCAGCGCGCCAATCAAGTCCTCGATCGTCATGCGCTTGCGATAGTCCGGGTCGACGAAGCGTGCTTTGACCCGGCCGTCCTTGCCAACGACAAATGTCGCGGGGATCGGCAGCATCCAGGAGTCGTTGCCTTGATATTGCGGAAGCTCACGGCCGATTTTGGTCATGAATTCCTGCATTTCGGCACCCACCCAGATCGCTAGATTTAGCGACATCGCGTAGCCGTTATCCATGTCGGACAAGATCGGGAAATTCACATTGCAGTCCTCCCGCATCTCGGCAGTAAATTGCTCTCGGTCGGGCACTATGGCCACCATGCACGCGCCCAGCGCCTTGATGCGCGGTTGCGCCTTGACCAGTGTGCTGATGCTGATACGGCAATACGGACACCAGTGCCCTCGGTGAAATGTGACCACGACGGGCCCTTGAGCGAGCAAATCTTTCAAGCTCACCAACCGGCCCGTTTCGTCCGGAAGCACAAATGGTGGCATCACGTCGCCGGGTTTTGGCGCGTCCTTGCCCGCGTCATGTTCCTTCAGCCGGGCGACGAGCCGGTCGGCGATTGCTGCAGTCGATGGATGAAGCTTGCGCGTGGCGGTCGCGAAAATATCAAGCCGCTCGGCCATCGAGCCGTCGAGCTCGCGGGCCTGTTCGAAAGCCTGCGTGAGATCCTTCAGCAAGATTTCCGTGGCCATTGCCAGGACGTCCTTTGTCGTAAGCGAGTGCGTTGCCCGTAATTCATAAGCGATAGCCCGTAAAAAATGCCATAAAATTCAGCCCTTTTTCGATAGCCACTCTCTATGAATTGGGCCGCCGCCCCGTTGGGGTATCTGCCGCCAGGTTCGGGACGTCGTGGCCCCAAAATGTGATGCCCCGTTCGGGGACAACGGGGCATCACCATGCGACGGGGGCTGGGGGACGCGCAACCGTCACATATTGTGGTCGCTTTCGTCGTAGCGAACGTCGCCGACGTAGAGAATCACCGGAACGTCTCCGAGATTTTTCCACCAGTGCGACGTGCCGTTGGTTTCGGCGCGGACCTCTCCGGCCTTGTGGACGATGGGGCCGGCGCAATTGCTGGCGTATTCGATGATTTCGCCTTGCTGGACGAAGATCAGGGCGGGCCGGTCATCATGGCTGTGCCAAGGAACTATG
>DASSLE010000027.1:0-8558 GCA_035689725.1 Pseudolabrys sp. | reverse complement strand
GGTCTTTTCGTCGCCCATATGCTGGGACTTGTGCTCGCCGTCGCGCTCGCCGGCTTCTTGTATCGCCGAAAGATTTTCCTGCGCGTCTGAGCGTCAGGTGCCCACTTTCAATTTAGATACTAGCGCGCGCAATAGCGGCTTGCCCTAGAAAAGGGGCAGAAACATGTTGTCGGGCCGGGCTTTGGGTCAAAAGCAGACATTGCCTGACGTCCAGCGCATGTCCGCTTTACCCCAAAAAGCGGACATTCCATGCGGCGAGTGTGATGTCTGCTTTGTGTCGCTTAGCGACGTAGCCGGCGGTGACCTCGTCCTTGTGGGCGGCGAAGGCTGCCAGTACTTCGCCCTTCTTGCGCTTCGGGACCTTGAAGAAGTCCAGGGTCCTCCGAGTTCGGCTGCGACCTCGTCGAATTCTGCGGGGGAGATCCGGAGGTCCCGATGGGCCTCCCGATCGGACATTCTCAATTACAACCGGCAATCACGAAGCGTGCCAGGTTCTTCGATTATAAGCTGCCAAAAGCAGACATTTGTTGGCGCGAGCGATATTTCCGCTAAGGGCCAGCAACGGACATAGTGTTCAAGACCGCAGGCCGTCGGCTAGTTTTCTGTTTCCGCTCAGTGCGTCCACGCGACCCTTGGAACTTTTTCTATTTCCAGCCGTTCGTAAGGGACTTAGTCGCTGGTGCTCCATGCAAAATTTCGAATATCCCCGGTTCACACTGAGCGTTTTGATCGCAATCGCTCTGTTTGCCGCGGTCAGCGCTCTCACAGGTAAAACCGTTTTCGGACGAAGCCTCGCGACTGTGCTCGTGGGTCCAACAATTGCAATCGCCGGCGTTTTTGCTTTCTTGTGGGTGAAAGGGAGCGCGTGGCGCCAACCCAAATGAAAGCCGGTGCAACAAAATCGTCGGACGTAGCGCGAGTAGTCAAAACACCTAAACAGTCCCGCGTGATTCGCGCACTGGGGCCAGGGCTTATCACGGGCGCGGCAGACGACGACCCGAGTGGAATAGCCACATATTCGCAAGCCGGCGCCCAGTTCGGCTTTGCGATTACATGGACGCTACTATTTACCTATCCTCTCATGGTGGCGATCCAAGTAATCAGCGCGCGTATCGGCCGTACGACCGGGACAGGCATTGCTACCAACCTCCGGCGTCATTATCCAAATTGGATTTTACAATGCATCGTATTTTTGTTGATTATCGCGAATACGATCAATATCGGGGCTGACCTGGGAGCGATGGGTGATGCCGTCAACCTTTTGATCGGCGGCCCGAAACTTCTATATGTGATTGCATTCGGAGTTCTTTGCGCCGTACTGCAAGTCTTTATTCCATACTCGCGATATGTCTCGGTATTGAGATGGCTTACTGTTGCTTTATTCGCGTATTTTGGGACCGTGATGGTTGTGAAAGTTCCGTGGATCGAGGCTGTGCACGGGTTCTTTATTCCGACGCTCTCGCCGAATGTCGAATTCTGGACTCTCGTCGTAGCAATTTTTGGTACGACGATCAGCCCTTATTTGTTTTTTTGGCAAGCGTCCCAAGAAGTGGAAGAGGTCAAAGACATTCCGGAGCGAAAGCCGTTGGTTGAGGCGCCAAAGCAAGGTCCGGATGCGATCAGTCGTATTGAAATCGATACCTATATTGGGATGGCGTTTTCCCAACTCGTTGCACTAGCGATCATGTTCACGACAGCTGCAACATTGCACGCGGCGGGAACCACCGACATACAAACCTCGAGTCAAGCTGCGGAGGCGCTGAAGCCAATTGCTGGCCCGCTCGCATTCGCGATTTTTACGCTCGGTATTGTGGGCACTGGCTTGTTGGCAGTACCGGTATTGGCCGGATCGGCGGCCTATGCTTTAGGCGAAGCCCGAAAATGGCCGACCGGACTTGCCCGCAAACCAATGCAAGCCAAGGCGTTCTATTCAACGATAGTCATTGCCACGTTGAGCGGCATTGCTATTACATTTTCGCCGCTCGATCCAATAAAGGCGCTATTTTGGAGCGCCGTGATTAATGGCGTGGTTTCGGTCCCCATTATGGTGATGATGATGCTCATCACCTCCAATAAGAAAATTATGGGCAAGTTCGTCTTAACCGGCGCTCTCAAAGTCGGAGGATGGCTTGCAACGGCGGTCATGGCCGCTGCAGCTTTGGGGATGGGCATAACGGCACAACTTTAGGGTTGGCGCGCTAAGCACGTTTGGTATACAATTTGTCATTGGTTCGCTTTTCATCCATCTGACGCATCAAAACCATCACCGCAGTGCACAGCCAATGTCCGCTTTGGGTCATTAGCGGACATTGCGACAGGTCCGGTCGATGGTCCGCTTGACCCCCAATAGCGGACGTACGGGCCGTCGGCCCTTTTTAAAACAAGGCGGTAGGGAACGCGGGCGCTCAGCGCACCAGATGCGACATCGCCTTTACTGAGACGACCGGCCGCTGCGCGGCTTCGGCGATGGCCATGCCAAGACCCTTGGCCATGCAGGCATAACCCCAGTCGTTCATATGAAGGCCATCGGGCGACACGAAAGTCTCAAACGCTATGTGGTCGACTTCGCTCCAGTGCTTCATCACATTGAAGCGGGAGAACAGGTCGACGTCTTCGCTCTTCGCGGTCGTGGCGATCAATTTGATCATGCTCGCGACGCCGGCCTTCACGATTACCTTCGGCGCGAATTGTGGATCAATCAGCACGACGTCGGCACCGATTGCGCGGACCTTTTTCAAGCCATCGTGAATCGAGGTGTCACGGTCGCTGAGCTTGTTATCGTGGATGACCGAATTGGTGCCAAATTGCCACAAAACGAGGTCCGGTCTGGAAGCAACTACGGCGGAATCGAAGCGCTTAAGCATGTCGCCGACCTCTTCGCCGCCGACGCCGCGATTGACCACGGTGATCGAATTATTGGGAAAATGCTTCTTGAGCTCGACCGCGAGCCGGTTCGGATAACTCGCCGCCGCCGAGCTTGCGCCCGCGCCGGCCGTCGATGAGGAGCCTATAGCGACGATGGTGATCGGCTCTTCGCTCATCAGTTTATGCGCAAAGCGCGACAGCGGGTTGGCGAGCCGCACCTGGTCAAGAGAAACGTTGCAGCCTGATGCTGGCGCCTGCGCGCGCGCCGACAGCGTCAGGCCGACAAGCGTGGCCGCCAGTAGCAGCCACATGGCCAGATTTGAATTAGTGTTATCCACTTGATTGATGTGGGTACGACCTTCGACATTTGTTAGTGCCGCGCATCGCTTTGAGCGCACATGATCCGTTTAGTTACGATGTCCACTGTTACTCCAATAGCGGACAAAGGCGGGTACGGTCGGATTGTCCGTTAAGTGCCAAAAGCGGAAGTCGCCCGTACAAAATTGGTCTTCCGGGAAACCTTCGCCTTTTGCTATCGTCTACGCCGCTGCTTTTCCGGGGTGTCCACTCACGGAGTCCGGCCGGTGGTATGGACGCATGATGGGGCTGGCGATGGCGGACGTTCCAATCGGTCATGCGCGCATTAGTGCGGCCAACGCTTTTGACTTTCAAAGCAATGTTTTACTTTGGATTCTGGCGAGCGCGGCCATGCTTCTCGCGCTGATGGTGCCGGCGTTGTGGAACGGCTTCCCCCTGATCTTTCCTGACACTGGCGGTTATCTGGACCGGCCGATCTTAGGCACGCTGGGCATGGGCCGCTCGGCACTGTATGGCCTATTTCTCTACAGCGGCGCCCCATTCTCGTTCTGGCCGAATGTGGTTCTCCAATCGGCCTTGACTGTTTGGCTGATCGTGCTGACCATGCGCGCGCATGGTTTGGACGGCCGACCTTGGCTTACGCTCGGCATCGTGGCAATGCTGATGATCTGCACCAGCCTGCCGTGGTTTTCCGGCCAGTTAATGCCCGACATTCTCTTTCCGGCGGCTGTGCTGGCGCTTTATCTGTTGAGCTTCCGTAACGAGTGGCTTGTGCGGTGGGAACGCTTCGGTCTCGCGGCGGTGATAGTTTTCGCCATTCCGAGCCATATGGCGGCCGCCGGCATGTGCGTTGCCGTCATCGCGGCGCTCTTGCTGCTGGCGCGGTTCAAGCCGCTTGCATTGCCGAAGCCTCGGCTATGGTTTGCGGCAGGCAGCGTCGCCGCTGGCATCGTACTCTGTCCGATCTCAAATCTCGCCATTACTGGCAACTTCGCCTTCACGCCGGGCGGCAGTAGCTTTCTATTTGGTCGGCTGATCGAGGACGGCATCATCGCGCGTTATCTCGACGAGCACTGCCCCGACGCCTCGCTGCGCCTGTGTGACTTCAAAGCTACCTTGCCGGAGGACGCCGACGACTGGGCGTGGGACGGCGACTCGCCGTTCCGCAAACTCGGCGGCTGGAAGGGCTTCACCTCCGAGGAGCGCGCCATCACGCGGGCGACCCTTGAGTGCTATCCCCTCATGCATGCCTCGACCGCCGTCGTGGCCGCCGTCACGCAGTTCTTCACCTTCCAGACCGAGGTCGGCGTCGAGAATAACGCGCCCACGGTCAACATGTTTGCCGACCACTTTCCGCAACTGTTTGCGCAATTCATGCGCGCGCGCCAGCAGACCGAACGTTTCGACGTGGCGCCGTTGAATTATCTGCATGTGCCGGTCGCCGCGCTCGCCGTCGCGGGTCTTGGCCTTGCTTTGTTATTCCGCCGCCGACTGAAAATCGCGCCGGAAGCCGCCGCGCTTTGTCTTGTAATTCTGCTGGCGCTAGCCATCAACGCCGCCATTTGCGGCGTCTTCTCGCATCCGGTAGGCCGCTATCAAAGCCGCGTGGTACTGCTCGCCCCGCTCGCCATCGCGTTGTTGATCGCGCAGCGGCTTCGCGCCGACCGAACCGCCTTGGGATCGCCCGCGATTTAGCCTAAACCTCCCACTCATTCGCGGCCGGACCCTTTAAAATGACAATCGCTCGGCGTTGGTCCCGTTGTCGAATGTCCGTTTAGAGTCATTGGCGGACATGGCGATAAGTCCGCATGATGTCTGCTTTACCCCCAAAAGCGGACATTCGTTGGGTCGAGTGTCTCGCCTGCTTTGTGCCGGCCCCAGACATTGCATGACAACGACAATGAAAATTCGATAGTGTTTGGCAACCGACTAAGGTGCACGTCAGAGGGAGAGCATTCAACTTGGAATCCGACGAGCACCAAGTCTATTTAATCTCCCACATCAAGGGCTATGGAATCAAACGTGTACGTAAGGCAAGCTCGGATTCTGACGTGTTATGCCTTGGTTTTGGACAACCAGTTCTATTACCCGATATTCTTTCGCGTGGCTGTTTGCGGAGGTCTGCACACCTCGTCCACTTGCGTTACTTAGCTGGCTTGCCGACGAATGAGCTAACGGACGATGCCATACCGCGTGCAAAAAGCGTCTTGGGTTACCTTGAGGTAACACTGTTGATCCGCTCCGGTTGCCCCCGGGTTGTTAGGTGATGGAAAGTGAGTGCGCGGGTCCCTTAGCCAACTGGATCGCTTCGCGACACCACTCGTCAGACCGTGATGTAACTGGCTTGGGATAACCACCAAACCATCACACAACTGAACTGGCGCCCGCAAAAATTCATTTCCGAAGCAGATCACCGCTCCTATTAACGGTCTATTAACCAAACGCGGCCTAGCCTGCGGTCATCGCCCGATCATCACCCGATTACCGCGATCTTTGTCCTGAGCCCTACCGATGTCTGTTGAGATACTGACATATGCCGCGCTAGGTGCCCGCCTCAAAATTTCAGCAGAGGCGGCTCGTTTGCTCGCCAAGCGACTCGGGTTGCCACGCTCACTAGCGCCGGACGGCAAAGCCCTGGTGAGCGTTGATCTCGCTGAGATACGGCACAAACCCCGCCCACCAGGTACTCGCCAGGCCGGCACCATCGCTCTGCTGACGACAATGATCGAGACATTGCAGGCGGAGATCGCGCGGCTCGAAGCAAGTGCGGCAGCCCAACGGGCAGACGTGGAGCGCGAGCGCGAGCGCGCTGATCGCCTGATGACTGAGCTTCTCCATGCGACCGCAGAGACCATGGCAGCAAAGGAAGCGACAGCACGGCTTGAAGGCGAGTTGGCAGCTCTGCGGACCGGTGACCGAGGGGCCAGCGCCCAAGCACAAGCTGCGCGTCGACTGGGACATCTCGCCGCGACCATAGTGGAAGCAGACCGCAAGGCTTGTAGGTAACAACCCGTGTCCTCTCATTCAGCAACGGTAAAGCACCATGACCAACATCACCGACATTCGTAAGATGAAAGCGCGAATTGCCGTGTTCGGCGTCGGCGGCGCGGGCGGGAATGCGGTCAACAACATGATCGCGACCGGCCTGCAGGGCGTTGATTTCGTCGCCGCCAACACCGACGCCCAGGCGCTCACCATGTCCAAGGCCAAGCACATCATCCAGATGGGCATTCGGGTGACCCAGGGCCTTGGCGCCGGCTCGCAGCCCGAAGTGGGACGCTCCGCGGCTGAAGAAGCGATCGATGCAATCCGCGATCATTTGACCGGCGCGCACATGCTGTTCGTCACCGCCGGCATGGGCGGCGGCACCGGCACCGGCGCGGCCCCCGTTATTGCTGAGGCAGCGCGTGAGCTTGGCATTCTCACCATTGGCGTAGTCACCAAGCCGTTTCACTTCGAGGGCCAGCGGCGCATGCGCCTTGCCGAAGCCGGCATTGCGGAGCTGCAGAAGGTGGTGGACACGCTGCTGATCATCCCGAACCAGAACCTGTTTCGCGTGACCGCCAAGGACACCACTATTGCTGGTGCCTTCGCCATGGCCGATCAGGTGCTTTATGCGGGTGTGGCCTGCATCACCGACTTGATCGTCAAGGAAGGTCTCATCAATCTCGACTTTGCGGACGTGCGCGCGGTCATGCGCGAGAAGGGCAAGGCGATGATGGGCAGGGGCGAGGCTTCCGGCGAGAAGCGCGTGCTCGCCGCCGCTGAGGCTGCAATTTCCAATCCACTGATCGAGGACCCCTCGATCAAGCGCGCCAGCGGCCTGCTGATCTCGATCACTGGCGGCAAGGACCTGACGTTATTCGAGGTCGACGAAGCCGCGACCCGCATCCGTGAAGAGGCAGACCAGGATGCCAACATCATCGTCGGCGCCACCTTCGACGAAAGCATGGAAGGCATCGTCCGCGTCTCGGTGGTAGCAACCGGCATCGACAACACCGGCGCGGCGTCACAGATCCGATCTGCCGAATGCGCACTCACAGAACTTGCCGGCAAGCTGCGCAACGATAGCCGTCGCATCGCCGATCCGATCGAGCCACGTGAGACGCAGCCGCAAATCGAGCGTTCGCCGCAGCGCCCGATGGCCCGCCTATTCGGGCGACCGGCGGAGCTGGTTTCAAAGTATGCGCGTCAGGCGTATGGCCGGTCATCTGCCGTGCCCAAATCGATCGAGGAGGAAGTTCTCGACATCCCGGCTTTCTTGCCCGCTAGGCCGACTGAGCCATCGTTAGAACCAAAAATAACTCATTTCCAAGCTGCGTAAGTAGACCGCTGGGATGCGGCCTCAAAAAAAGTTCACCGTCAACGTTCACTCGCCATGTGCCAACGGCTTCTATGAAGGCAGGCGATGGTCTCTACTGACTAGCCAAACAACAAACCATAACATCATCCCAGTGGTTACCTTTTGAGGTTACGGTCACTCGGATGACGTGGCGGGCAGACTATAACACCACCCAAAGTTACCTCGTGAGGTAACGATCGCTGCGATGGTGTGATGGTCTTATGGTTTTGGACAGCATTACCCGATGTCCGCTTTTGGGGGGTAAAGCGGACATCGGTTCCCCTAACGATAAATTTGGAAACGGGACCCGAATACCGTCAGCTGACGGCCGGTTCATTAGAAAATGTGAAAGACGGTTGCGGCGCTAGTCTATCGGGGCGGGCATAATGAAGGTCGTTATACTTGCCGGACTCAGTGTGCTTATCTCACTGCCGGTAGAAGCCGGACAACGTCATCGCCAAAATGCTTCGCCAGTGGTCACGTGTGACAACGATGGCCACTGTACTACTTTCAATTCGAGTGCGCCGGTGCCGCGCCTTCGTGGCAGTCGATTAAAGATCCACGACAAGACGATAGACGCTGCCGCCACGACGCCTCCGGGTCCTGACACTGCTACGGCCGGGACGCCTGCTGCTGCTGGCACTGCCATCGCAACGGCGACTCCGACCCCTGCCGATTCTGGCACTGCCACGGACACAACGACTCAGGCTGCTCCTGACACTGCTACGACCCCGACGACGACGGCTGTTGCAGTTCCTGACACTGTCACTCCCACCGAGCCCGCGTCTATTCCTCTTCCGAAGCCGCGGGCGGCGGCGCTCGACGCCTCTGGCAACGCAGCCGGCATTATCATTTCTTCCAAGACCGGGGCGCTCACTCGTGTAGGCGTTGCGTACGCCGCGCGCTTCCAGGCCTATATCGATGATCTGGAAAAGAACTACGGCGCGCGAATACTTTTTATGGGCGGCCTTCGCCCCGGTCGATGTTCGATCTTTGGCGAACATCCATGCGGAAAGGCGTTAGACGTATGCCA
>DASSLE010000026.1:0-6228 GCA_035689725.1 Pseudolabrys sp. | reverse complement strand
GACGTTTTGTCGTACACGCCCTCTTTCCCCTTAAAGACAGAGTGTTGCGTCGACCGGTTGAATCGGCAGCACAAAGCGGACATTGCCCAGAGGAGGTTCTTTGTGCCGAAAATCTTATCCGGCGATGAGTTCAATTCCGGCCGATAAAATTCCCTCTTCTCGCGCCAAAATTTCCTGCTCCGCCAAAATAATTCCCTGTACCGTTGAGTAGGGAATTGGCATCGGAAGCCCTGTAACGACGCCATTATTTACGGTCTCTGGCGCTCCCAAAGCCGCGATTTTGCAAAATTCCCTGTAAAATTCCCTGTTATTATAGCAGGGAAAACGGGCAGAGCGGGGGGTCATCTACACTGCTGCGCCGCCAGCCAGTCCGGGCTCTACAGATTTTCCCTACAAAGTCGTCCTTCGAACCCTGCCATCACAATAAACTGCGGCCGGATGGGCTCGGCCATATCTGCAGGATTTAACCGCCGACTTCGCCGAAGCTCGAAAGACTACCCATCACCGCTGCACTCCCTGGCGCGACGTGATGCGGGGGAGCCGCACGTGTGTCTGGTCGTAACGGCCGATAAGATCTCGCGAGACTTGCCATGACGCTTTTAGTTGCCGCGCCGCCGCCATGCTGACGGCGCTACACCGACCATTTTCTTGAAGGCGCGGCTGAACGACTCCTCGGATCCATAGCCGGTCTCGGCGGCGATCCTTGCGATATTGGCGTTGCTGCTGGTCAGCAGTTCCGAGGCGATTTGCATCCGCCACTTAGCGAGATATTGCATCGGGGGAAGCCCGACCAATTGTGTAAACCGTTCGGCCATCACCGAGCGCGATAGTCCTGCCTGCTTCGCCAGCTCTTCGATCGTCCAATTGTGGGCGGGCTTTCCATGCATTAGTGACAACGTCCTGGCGATCATGGGATCGCGCAGGCCTGCGAGCCAGCCGACTTGCTCCGAAGGGATAGTCGCGAGATACCGGCGCAACACGTCGACAAACATCAGTTCGCTGAGTTTGGTCAGAACGCTTTCTCGGCCGGCGTGGTTCTCGGCAGCTTCAGCCACCGCAATCCGGATGAATTCCACGATCCAACCCACGCCTTCGTTATGAGCGTCCCCCGCCTTGAACATAGACGGAAGGCTGTCCAGCAGCGGGTTGAATGGCCGCGCATCGCACGCAAAGTATCCGCACACAAGTTTGGCAGAAGCCGGACCGTCACCGTAATTGATCCCGAACGGCTTCCGTCCGGCTGTGGCAACTTCGAGCACGTCCGACGTAGGCAGGTCTGCGCGCATGCCCGGCTGGCTCGACATGATGTGCGGTTGGCCTTGCGTGAAGACGACGACCTCGCCGGCCGAGAGTGGCATCGGCTGCCCGCCGGCGGCGGTGGCGAAGCATCGCCCCGCGGTCACGACATGATACGCGATCAGATGGTCCGCGCCCGGCAGAATCTTCGGCAGAATTAGGTCGCGGGGCGGCGACGCCACGGCCCAAGGACCCTGACCGGCAATCTCGAAGAACACGGCGCCCGTCAGCCGGACGGTTTTTAACACGTCGGATAGTGGATCAGCGGCCATTGATTTCAGTTGGCGATTAAACTGCAAGGTCCTTTTCAGGCGCTGCACGCGCCGGACGCACTGTCATGTAGTTCGGACGCGGCATCATTCCATAGTCCGCCATGACTGATAAGTAACGCTCGTCGAGCCACAACGGAGCCTGCGGATTGAACCGCGCGCTCGATGCAAGGAGATACAAATACAATGGCGATGCTGACCGGAAAATGCTTCTGCGGAGCCGTGGAGATCGAAGTGAACGGCGCCCCCGAAGCTATGGGCTACTGCCACTGCAGTTCGTGCCGATCCTGGTCGGCGGCGCCGGTGAATGCCTTCACGCTGTTTAAGCCTGAGAAGGTCAAAGTCACCACGGGAGCCGAATTCGTCGGGCGTTTCACGAAGACAAAGATGAGCGACCGGCAGTACTGCACGAAGTGCGGCGGCCATCTTATGAACAGCCATCCGCCGTTGGGGCTGGTCGACGTGTATGCGGCCACCATACCGGGCTTGAAGTTCAGCCCCGGCGTCCACGTCAACTATGCGGAAACAGTGTTGCCCATGAAAGATAGGCTCCCCAAGTTGAAGGACTTCCCCGCCGAGTTGGGTGGGTCCGGTGTGGCTGTGCCCGAATAAGTGAAGATGCCGGACGGGCATGAGCCGCCTCGTAGCAGCCAGCAAATCAAAATGAAGGACTAGATCGATGGATGCAGCAATCTTCCGCTCTGTGCAGGAGCCGATCAGGAAGTTCTACAAGAACGACGCCAAAGCCGCGTTCCTGACTTTGAAGGCTAAAGGCACGGCCGACAATTCCACCGTTACATGCAAAGTCGAGACTGGTCAGGGCCCTCGCGCTTGCAGGCATCCACCCGAAAGCCGGTGGCTCGGGCCAGGAGCTTTGTTCCGGCGACATGCTCCTGGAAGCACTGATTGCCTGCGCCGGCGTCTCGGTGCGTGCAGCCGCGGCCTTGCTTGAGATTCCGATCAAATCAGCCGAAGTGTCGGCTTAAGGCGACGTCGACTTTCGCGGCACGCTTGGCATTGCTGAAGATGTGCCCGTCGGCTTTAAGGCGATCCGTCTGCGGTTTGATTTGGTGACTGACGCTGCGCAGGAGAAGATCGATCAACTGCTCGACCTCACCGAGCGCTACTGTGTTGTCTTTCAAACGCTTCAGAAGAGTCCCAAAACCGAAGTTCGTTTCACTACAATACCAGTTGAACGATGGTCTTCGGAGGACTGATCACAATGTTTGTGCGCGATGGGTTCAACTTGATGACGGTCGCGGCATCATTGACGCCGCCTAAACATGAGCGAGCGAAAGTACCGGCACAGGGAGTTGGATTCGCAGATTGAAACGTTATGAAATGCAGGCAAACATGCGTTTGTCCGCTTTTGGACAATAGCGGACATAACTGGATTTTGGCCCGGAATGGCTTGTCCACTAATGACCCAAAGCCGACATCGACCGTCTCTGATCGGGACGTCTACTTTATCCCGTACGTCGCGTATTCTTCTGCGATGTCGGCCTTGATTGCCTTTGCGCTTGCTATGTCCGCGTTGCCGCCGCTGGTATCGCCCTTTTTCAATTTTGTCACGCCGCGGGCATAGAGCCAATCGGCATGGTCGGGATTTTTCGTCAGCGCCAACGCTGCATCGTAGTCGGCAAGCGCTTTGTCGAATTGCCCGAGCTTCAGATAGGCCAATCCGCGATAGGCAAGGATCTGGGGAATCTTTGGGGCCAGACTGCTGGCCTTGGTGCAGTCGTCAATCGCCTTCTGCAATTGCTTGCCGACAACGGCGCGCGACCAGCAGCGCTGGCCCCACAAGCGTGAGTTATTGGCGTCCAGTTCGATTCCTGACGTGAAATCCGCGATCGCCAGCTCATGGTCGCCCTTGTGACTGTAGGTCAAGCCGCGGTTATAAAATCCATTGGCGTATGCGGGGTCGACCCGGATTGCTTCGGTGTGATCGGCGATCGCGCGGTCATAATCGCCACGGCGGGCGTAAGCATTGCCGCGATGCATGTATCCTGCGGCGTAAGTCGGATCGGTCCGGATCGCCTCGCTATGATCCTGCATAGCCTTGTCGAAATCGCCCTTGCGCTCCCATTGATTGGCGCGGTTGCTGTAGATGAGCGCGAGATTGCGTTTGTCAAACCGGCCGGAATTAAGGAGGCACGTGCAGGCCTCGATGGCAGTGTCGCCGGATCCCCGTACGCAAACCTCGCCGTCGTCCGCTGCTGCCGGAACAACAAACCAAGCGGCAGTCATGCCGATCAGGCCAGCGAGAATCCAGTTTTGAACGTCTTTTGCGAGCAGCACCAAACGCCCCACTGTTTGGTCGGGTCTGTTTAACTGTAGCCCTCGATTCGTTCTCCAGCTACTCCTATGCTGTTGCCCCGGGCAAAGAGGCACAACCGAGGCTGACACCGGAGAGCGGAGCTCGTGCGTATTCTGGATCATCCTCGTTTATTGGCGGTCATCGGACTGTGCAGTCTCGCAACTCTTGCCGGGGCCCCCGTCAAGATCGGCAATCCCAGGTTCATTTCCGTCGCGCTGGGTCAGCCCGCACTCACGAAATCACAGTCGGATGCGCTCAATGCCTACAACAAAACAGTACAGGACTTCAGGTCGATCCTGAGCGAGCGACGCGCACAGATCAATGCGAATCAAAAGCTGACTGACGTGCCGGGACAGGCACTCTATCTTGCCCGCGTCAGCATGATGGGCGCCTACAAAGACCTTACCGACGTGCTGCCGTCCAGAATCGGGAGGCCAAATAAATATAAAATTCCTCCGGCATATTTCGATGCCGACAATGAGCCGCTTATCGACGAGTATAAGGATCTTTTTCGCATCATGCAGGCGCCACCCGCCAATGCGCAGAAATCCGATACGCCATTTAAAGACGTTGTCGACCTTGGGACCACAATTGCGCGGATCAAGGGTCTCGATGCAGCGCATGCCGAAGTCGCGGGCCGTATCAGCCTGGCCGTCTTCTTTGCCGAGACAGATGGCAATCAAAACATAGGCAATGCGCGCTCGAATTCTTACAAGGGAAGTTTTCAGACGGGGGTGTCCGAGGACAAAATTGGTCAGAAAAAATGGGCGGCAATAAAGAAGTCTGTCGCAGCCCTTGATCCCAAACTGAACGCTCGCGACGACAGGGAAGAGGCGCGGGTCGGAAATTCAGATCAGAGATACAATCACTGGACTGCCGTGAGGAACGGCCTCATGAACGCGCACGCCGACCTTTTCCCAAAAATACCGGCAATCATGAAAGCCTTGCCGGACCCGATCGATCAAATGAGATTTTTCGAGCTTATCCAGATCATTCCCAGCCCGGCCAAAGCCGCGCTGAATTCGGGCAACCTGCTTAATTACAGGATTTCCGAGCCGCGAATCATGGGATACTTGCGCAATAACAGCATATTTGCGTTTGGAAAAGCTGACAAAGCGAAAACGTCTGCGACCATGCGCGAAATTCTGGATGCGATGTGGCTCTTCAATGATATATTCGATCGCGCGCTGGCCAAATTCGGCGAGATCAAAGCGCAGCAAAAAGGTTGAGTGATCAGGCAACCGCTCTTCAGGGGGAGCAATGTCGGTCGTATCGCGAAGAACATTCACCAAAGGTCTGCTTGCCAGCGCTTTGGTACCGGGCAATTCGGGGGTTGGGCAACCCAACGATCCGGGAAGTATTGCCATTATCGATACCCCGAACAATGCCGCAAAAGTCGCGGCGAAGTTGTCTGCCCAGAACGTGAAGGTCGTCGTGCGGTTTTTCGCGCGAAAGCCCCAGCCGGGTCTGCGCGAGAAGGTCATGGCGTCCGACGACAATATGATCGACGGCGTCCGCGAGCCGACCATATTGATCAGAAACGGCCTTTCGATCGTTTCTCTCTACCAGTATCGAAATAACCTTCCCGAGAAATTTCTAAAGGGATTGGAAGACACCGGTTCGGCAAAGGCGGAAGTCGCTGCCGATGCAAAGGCTGCGCTGGATCAGGCCAGGCTGGTCGGGCAGCCTGAAGGGTCGGCAATCTATTTCGGAGTCGACTTCAATGTGAATCGCGCCGCCGTGGACCCTGTTCTCGAGTACTTTCGTGTCATCGGTCGGACGGTCGGCAGCCATTATGCGATAGGGGTATACGGGAACGGGTTCGTCAACCGTATCCTCCACGAGGAAAAATTGGTGTCGTACAATTGGATAAGCGCATCGCGGTCGCACGAAGGAACCGTCGATTTCTATAACAGCGGACAATGGCATCTCTTTCAAAACCAGGTTGACCGTCGCTGGTTTGGGCCACCCGGCAAATGCTCGAATGGCCTCGATGTCGATACGAACCTGCAGAACCCCAGGGTATCCGGCATCGGCGCGTGGGGAGCGGGAGAAGTCGATAGAAGCCGGAACCAAAAGATTTTTGACCAACGCCGCTTCGCGATCCGCGCAACGCCGGTCGTTCAGGAAAGCGGCGGAGGCGGCGGCTGCAAAGCCGACAACCGCGTGCCGCGAAATGCCAATGTCAGAATTCTTGTGCAATCCGGCGCCTGGTCCGGCGTGGACATCGACGAAGATGGTAGCGCCGACGGCCAAATAAGGACTTCCGATTTAACGTCCAATCTCGCGACGATGCCTCCTTGGGGATCATAAGACGAGATTGCGCTGCGAAATGTCCGCAAATGA
>DASSLE010000025.1:0-4234 GCA_035689725.1 Pseudolabrys sp. | reverse complement strand
GAACGGCATCGTTGGTACCAGTCGGCTGATGATCATGTTCAGCGCCAAGGACATGCAGCTCAAACAATGGACGGTGACCGACCCGCAGGGCTATGACACTACAGTCGCGGTGTACAATCTCGACACCAGCAAGCGGCCGGACCCCGCCCTTTTTAAGATCGACTTTACGCGCTACCACAATTGATCATTATGGCCCGTCATCGCCCGCGAAAGGCGGGCGATCCAGTAATTACTAAAAATCGGTGGGTATTGGATGCCCCGCATTCGCGGGGCAGGACATGTCGAGTATGTTGCGCTCATGCCTCTCAAAATCACGACCTGGAATATCAATTCGGTTCGCCTGCGCATCGATCTGGTCGCCAGGTTTTTGAAAAGTGTACGGCCGGATATCCTTTGCCTGCAAGAAATCAAATGCCCTGACGATGCATTCCCGATGAAGCGTTTCAAGCGCCTCGGCTACGAGCACGCGGCGCTCAATGGGCAAAAGGGTTATCATGGTGTCGCGGTGCTCTCGCGCGTGCCGTTCGAATACATCGATATCCAAAGCTTTTGCGGCAAGACCGATTGCCGGCATATCTCTGTGGTGCTGGGCGAACGTGCAAAACTGAAAGATCAAATCACCCTGCACAACTTTTATGTGCCTGCCGGCGGTGACGAGCCGGATCCGGACATCAACCCGAAATTCGAGCACAAACTCGCTTTTCTCGATGAAATGCGCGCGCGCTCAGGATTGCGACCGGAACGGTCGCAGCGTGCTATTCTTGTGGGCGATCTCAACGTAGCGCCCCTCGAGCACGACGTCTGGAGTCACAAGCAGATGCTCAAGGTGGTTTCTCACACACCGGTCGAATGCGAGAAGCTCGTTGCTGCACAGAGGGAGGGTGGCTGGATCGACTGCATGCGCGTCCTCACGCCCGAGCCGCAGAAGCTCTACACTTGGTGGAGCTACCGCGCGATGGACAATTGGCGTACTGCGGACCGCGGCCGCAGGCTTGACCATATCTGGACTTCGGATGCACTCGCCGACCGCGTTTCAGCGATCAAGATCGCGAAAGACTACCGCGGCGCCCAGCGGCCTTCCGACCATGTACCGGTGACCGCGACGATAGAGTTTTGAATTCGCGCAGCTGCAACCGGTTAGTGCTTATCGCCTGTCTCGAGCGCACGCTTCACGCCCGCGAGTTCCTTCGACCAAGTCTGCAAGCGTTCGGCCATACTGTCGCGCAATTTCTCCGCGGCGGCGGGATAGCCTTCCAGCATTTTACGGAACAGGTTGCGTGAAATACGAACGACCACCGTCGGCTCTTTCGCTATCGCTGTTGCCTGGCACACCGTATTGGTAAGTAGCGCAAGCTCGCCCACCAGTGTGCCTGGACCGACAGTAATTTCCTTACCCTCCGACAAAGTGCCCGGCTCTAGCAGCAGCGACCCTTCCTGCACGACGTAGCCGCCGTCCGCGAGTTCACCAGCATAGAAAAGTACCGCACCGCTTTGCAGATGGCGCGTTTCGGCACCGATTGCAAGAATTCGTAAGGCCTGCTTACCAAGGGCCGCCAAAGGCGGCACCCGCTCGAAGAATGCGATATCGTCTTCGAGGCCCATACGCTATTCGCCTCAGATTCTGGAAGGATGCTGGTGGATCACGGCACCAGCTTATAGCCGCCGGCTTCCGTCACCAGGATCGCCGGCGCGGTGGCATCCTTTTCGACTTTTTGCCGTAACCGGTAAATGTGCGTTTCTAGTGTATGGGTAGTGACGCCGGAATTGTAACCCCATACTTCCTGCAACAAGGTCTCGCGTGACACCGGTTTCTGCCCAGCCCGGTAGAGATAACGCAGGATGGCCGTTTCCTTTTCGGTAAGGCGAACCTTGCTGCCTTTCGGGCTGAGCAGCAGCTTCGAACTCGGCCTGAACGTGTAGGGCCCGATAGCGAATACCGCGTCTTCGCTTGCCTCATGTTGCCGGAGTTGCGCGCGGATACGCGCCAGCAACACCGCGAAGCGAAACGGTTTTGTAATGTAATCGTTCGCACCGGATTCGAGTCCGAGAATAGTATCGGAATCAGTGTCGTGGCCTGTCAGCATGATAATCGGTGCCTTGAAGGCGTTCTTGCGCAGGATGCGCACCGCTTCGCGGCCGTCCACGTCCGGCAGCCCCACGTCCATGATCACCAAGTCGACCTGGCCGTTCTTGGCCGCCTGAACGCCTTTTGTGCCGCTGTCGACCGAAATTGCGTCGAATTCCTCATGCAGCGCCAGTTGTTCGACCAACGCTTCACGCAGCTCGGCATCGTCATCGACAATCAGGATTGTACGTTTGTTGGCCATCGTCCAAAGGCCCTTTCAAAGGACTCCGGCGCCCCCTCGCCATAGTCGCGAAGTAGAACATTCAGGGGTAAAAGAGCAAGCAGGAACTCATCTTTAAATTGTAATGCCTCAGACCAAGATCACGCCAGCAATGCAGAAACGATCCTTGTCCCGGATCACAGTACGCCGCAAGCCAGGCGATTCAAGCCGCGGTTGGCTCATAGCAGGAATGCTTGCCCTGCCGGTGGCACTCGGGCGCGGGGGCATCAAGGCCAACAAGCGTGAAGGCGATGGCGGCACGCCGCGCGGCAGTTTTCGGCTCAGACGACTTTGGTGGCGTGCGGACAAGCATCGGCGCCCCGTCACCTCGTTGCCGGTACAACGGATTACTTCGGCGGACGGCTGGTGCGAAGACCCTAACGACCGCCTCTACAATCGGCCAATCAAAGTGCCGGCGAATGCAAGCGCAGACCGACTGGCGCGTAAGGACAATCTCTACGACTTCATCATCGAGATTGGCCACAACACACGCCCGCGCATCGCAGGGCGTGGCAGCGCAGTGTTCATCCATGCGGCGCGGCAAGGCTTCGCACCGACCGCCGGCTGCGTTGCACTCGAACTAAGTACGCTTCGGCGGATGCTTTCTCGTCTGGGTCCGCGCACCAGAATTGTAGTCGAGTAAGGGTTAGCGCCGTCGCGATGTTATTTTGATCGCTCTCCGAATATCGCACTGCCTAAGCGGATGTGGGTCGCTCCGAGCGCAATTGCAGTAGCGAAATCCGCGCTCATACCCATCGACAAAAACTGCAAGCCATTTCGCTTCGCAATTTTTGCCGTGAGCGCAAAATGCGGCCCTGGCGCTTGATCGAGTGGCGGAATGCACATCAGTCCGGAAATTTTCAGTTTGTATTTTTCATGACACGCCAAAAGGAATGCATCGGCATCCTGCGGCAATACGCCTGCTTTCTGCGGTTCGGCCCCGGTGTTGATTTCGGCGAACAAGATCGGATGACGTTGCTGCTTTCCGATTTCCTTTTCCAGAGCCTCGCACAGGCTAGCCCGATCGACGGAATGGATGGCCTCGAACAGTGCCACCGCCTCTTTGGCCTTGTTCGATTGTAACGGGCCGATCAAATGCAGTTCGATGCCCGCGTGTTTTTCCAAGAGCGGCGGCCACTTCGCCTTCGCCTCCTGCACGCGATTTTCTCCGAATACGCGCTGGCCCGCGCCGATCACCGGCTCGATGGCATCTGCGCCAAAAGTCTTCGACACCGCAACCAATGTCACGTCGGCGGGGTTGCGGTTGGCGTCGCGGCAAGCGCGGGCGACCTCGGTTCGAACGTGTTCGAGACCCGTTGATGCAGCGGCGGTGCCCATGCGCTGCCATATATCGCAACATAAACGCTACTTCAAATGAAGGGCCGCCGACGGTACACAATGACGTCGCTTCCGGCGATGCCCACGAGCGCCGCGCGATCGGCCATTTCAAATATGCGGTCTTTCCAACGAATCGCTTTGCTGACGAATAGACGCTTGAGCGTCTTGTGTGCACCAGCAACATGCCGAGCGTGTCGGCAAAATGTTGCTGCGTGAAGGGACTGGATGATCCTGTTTTTCACCAGACCGGCCTCCTCGGCGCGGACGAACAGATGCAGCAGCAGATACGCCGTCCGCTTGAGCGCGGTGCGGCGTCCGAGACTGACCAAATGCTCATCGACGAGCTGCTCCTCGCGCGCGGCAAGCCAGGTGATGTCTAACCCCTACGTGAAGGGGCTGGTTCCGTGCTGTTTCACGTGAATCGTCGCCGCCCGGTTGACCCTTCGGTCTCTTTCGTGTCTGTTCCGCGCGCCCTAAAAAGAGCCGGAAATGACCGTCGATTCGAGCAAAAACGAGCGATATAACGCCCGCGAGGCAGAGGCCCGATGGCA
>DASSLE010000024.1:0-14201 GCA_035689725.1 Pseudolabrys sp. | reverse complement strand
AGGCCGCGATCGAGATCGGAGGTCCCGAATAGCCAATCCGCAATCGGGAATGTCAGGTTCATATTGGTTTCCATCATCAGCTTCGCGTTATGATGGGCGGTGTGATGGCGACGCAGCGTATTCACGAAGGGGCAGCTGCGCACAAACCAATTCTCATCAACGTGGCAGCAAAAGTGCATGAACTCGTAGATGAGATACATGCCGGTGGTAACCGACATGAAAAGCCAGCCAACATTCGGCGAAAAAATCGTTCCGAGAATAGCGGCCAATGGCAGTGACATCAAAATGAATACGACCAGCGCATAAGGTGGAAACACGGTCACGCGCCAGTCTTTGTGGTCGCGAAAACGCATTTCGTCGTCCGTAAAGAACTGATGGTGATTGAGCGTGTGCCGCTCATAGACCGCGCGCAGACCTTTAATATTGACCGGACGGTGCATGACGTATTTGTGGACAGCCCACTCGAACACGTTGGTAAACAGGAAGGTGAGCGGCACCGTCAGCCATTCAAGCCACGATACGTTGTGAATGTGCTCGACATAGACGTAGAACGCCGCGGCGCCCATCGCATAGATGATGGCGATGTGGAAATAGCCATCATACCACCCGATGATGCGGGAACGGTATTCCTGCCGAAAATCGATCTGCCGCTGACTGATCATCATGCTCTCCTGTGGCCGGCTTGGCCGTCGCTTCCTGCCTGATATATCACACATCTATCACAGAGGGCAGCACCGTTCAATCAGCCCGCCGCAGCGGGGCTGACGCCCTCGATGACGCGCACAACCGCGGGGTCCCGGCGGGCCTCGTCCGGCCGGCCGGAAAAAATAATTTCCCCTCGTTCAATAACATACAGCCTGTCCGCGAAATCCGGCACGTGGTGGATGTTTGACTCGGCAATGAATACTGCGTGCCCGAACGCCCGGATATTCGATAGTCCCTCGATAATCGACGGAACGACGACCGGCGACAGCCCCTCCGTCGGCTCGTCGAGCAGTAACAGCTTCGGTCCGAGCGCGAGTGCACGGGCGATCGACAGCATCTTGCGCTCGCCGCCCGACAAGGCCTGACCGCTACGGTCGACGTAACGCCGTAGGTTTGGGAAGACGTTATAGGCTTCGTTGATGCGCTCTGCCGCAGCCCGATCGTTGGCATGGGTCCAGGTCGGCATGGCGATATTTTCGGCGACGGTCAGCTCACCAAACACTTCGCTCTCTTCCGGCGCAAAACCGATCCCCATGCGGGCGACCTGAAAAGGTCGTAAACCGATTAGGCTGCTGTCCCTGAAAACAATTGAGCCGGAAACAATCTTGTGAAAGCCCATGATGCTACGGAATGCGGTAGTCTTACCGGCGCCATTGCGGCCGACCAGGCAGACGAGTTCACCCTCTTTCACTTCAAATGAAACGCCACGCAGGACGCGACTGCCCTCGATGTCAACGATGAGCTCGTAGGCAATCAGCATCACTGAGCCCTCCTTTTGCCAATCACCGTTTCTATCAAATGCGGGTCGGCAAAGAATTGTTCGGGCGGCAGATCGGCCAGAACACGGCCTCCGGCCAAGGCGATGATGCGAGTAGAATAAGCAGACACCAAATCCATGTCGTGCTCGACCAATACGATACCCTTGACGCCAGCAAGTTTCGCGGCCGCGACCAAGGTTTTCATGATGGAATGTTTATCCGCGGTGGAGACTCCGGAAGTTGGCTCATCGAACAGAATAACCTGTGGATCGAGCGCGAAAGCGGACGCGACATCAAGTAGCTTTTTCTCGCCCTGAGAGAGCGAGGCGGCAATCGTATGGAGCCGTTGACTTAATCCGAAAATCTCGGCGACCTCATGAACTCGCTCATAAACCTGTGAATCGCCGGAAAGCCGTGAGAGCAGCCGCCAGCGCTTTTTCTGCCGCGAAATGACCGCTGCGGCTATTGTATCCGCCACTGTCAGTTTGGGAAAAATCTGAATCAGTTGGAATGTGCGCGCCAAGCCCTGATCGGCGAGCGCAACCGGACCAACGCCGGCGATATTATTACCCATGAACTGCACTTCGCCTGAACTCGGCGACAGTAACCCCGTCAAAAGATTGACCAGCGTCGTTTTGCCTGCTCCATTGGGGCCAACCACCGAAACCAGTTCACCTTCGTGCACGATCATGCTTACGTTATCAAGCGCGCGGAAGACGCCGTAAGACTTACTGACGTTACGAGTCTCGAGCAGCGGAATCATACCGACCTCCGCGCCAAGCGTCGCCGCAAGTTGACAGCCAACCCAGCGACCCCCTCCGGAAAGCCAATGACGATAGAGGCTAAAATTACGCCGAGCATAGACCGCCAGTATTCGGTCAAGGATTGCAGCTGGTCCTGCAGCAATGTGTATGTTAGTGCGCCAATGATTGGTCCAAAGAAATTAGAGAAGCCACCGAGCACCGCCATAAACACGAGCTGACCGGAGTGAGTCCAATTGACTAACTCGGGATCCGCCAGGCCAATGCGGAAACCAAGAATGGCACCGCCGACGGCGCCAAAACCGGCGGAAATGATGAACACTGCAAGACGAAAACGATGCACGTGTACGCCGAGATATTCAGCCTTGCGTGCATTGTCGCGGAGGGCTTGAAGTTGTAGCCCAAACGGCGAATGCACGATTCGCCACATCAGCAGACCGGCGATCACCAGCAGGCCGAGGCAATAATAGTAAAACGGACCGGCGAGAAACTCGATCTTATTGTAGCGTTCGAATGCAAGCCCCAGGATGTTCATGCGCGGCACCCGCATGCCGCTGTCGCCGCCGGTGACGTGATAAAATTTGAACAAGAATGAGTAGAACAGCATGCCAAAGGCGAGCGTAAGCATGCCAAAAAAGATGCCGATATAACGCGCACACAGCAGTGCGATTGGCAGCGCAATCAAAACGGAACCGACGATCACCCCGAGTAATACGAGCTCGAAGTGTTTGATCCCAAATGCACCAGACATAACGGCGGCGCCATAGGCGCCAAAGCCCAGGAACATGGCGTGTCCGAACGATAAAAGGCCTGCGTAGCCGAACAAAAGGTTGAAGCCGAGCAATGCGATGGCATAGCCGAAGAATGGGATCATCAGCCCGGCATAATAAGGCGGCACAACGAACGGCAGCAGCGCCAACACCACCGTTCCAACCAGCGCGGTCACCGCCGCCGGATTGACGCTCATGCGAGCGACCTCCCAAACAATCCGACGGGACGGAAAATCAGAACGCTGATCACGATCACATAGATTGCGAGCACTTCAAGTTCGGGAAAAAATACAATTGAGAGTGCTCGAATCAACCCAACAATCAGCGCGCCTACGAGCGCGCCGCGCATTGAGCCGAGCCCACCGATGACGACGACGGCGAACGCCTCGATCACAAAATCGATCGCCATGTCGAGCGAGGCGGCGGCCGTCGGCACTACCAGAGCGCCTGCGGTCGTTCCGAGAATCGCGCCGAGTGTGAACACCGCCGCATAGATGCGCCGTACGTCGACGCCGAGAGCCTCCGCCATTGCCCGGTTTTCGGCGGTGGCGCGCAAGAGGCGGCCGTAATTGGTCCGCTGCAGGAAAAGACCAAGCCCGGCCGCGATCGCGACCGCCGCAAGCATGACCAACAGATTATAGACCGGCACACTGAAGTCGCCCGCGCTTAACGTGCCGTAGATAAGATAAGCGCTATCAAGCGAACGTGGGTTGGCGCCCCAAAAGAATTTAAAAACGTCCTGGAAAATAAGCACCAATGCAAATGTCAGCAGCAGCTGGAAGCTCTCGTCACGCCCATAGACGCTGCGCAGCAGACGTTCGATTGGCGGACCGATAAAGCCGAGCAGAATTCCAGAGACGATAAGACCCGGGAAAATCAGCCAGGCTGAGAGGCCGAGCTGGCTCGCATAGCTGATAAAAGTGATGCCGAAATAGGCGCCGAGCGCATAGAACGATCCGCACGCGAGATTGACGATCTTCTGAACGCCGAAGACCAGTTGCAAGCCAGCGGCAACCAAGAATAAGACGGCGGCGTGAAATACGCCGCCGGCTAGAATGTTTGCAAACGCGGACATCCAATCCGGTTTGCCGTATCAGGTTTTAAACTGGGCGGACTTAATCCACTCCCAGAAATTTGCTCCCGGCGGCTTTTGCAGTTCGGTGGAATACATGCTCTCAAAGGTGCCCAGCGTCACGAAGTCATAATTGTTTTTATGCGTGGTCAGGCCCTGCACGAAGGTCTGATCGGCAATGTGGTCCTTGCGCCAGGAACTCTTGCCACCAAGGCTCTCGATTGACAGCCCGACCAGTGCGTCAATGACATCGTCCTGTGACGGCCAGGATCCACCCTTGGCCTTCATCGCCTTTTCCACTGCTGCCTTGTAGGAGGCGATCGCAAAATAGGCCCGGTCGGCTTCCCACTCGGGGTAGTCGTTGTGCGTCTTTTCATACCATGCGACAAATTCCTTCGCCAATGGCGAGGCATTCGGGTTAGCAAAATAGAGCGTGTTGTGGCCGAACAGCATGCCTTCCGGCGTGAATTCCTTTTTCATCAGCGTGTGCTGCCAGCCGGCGGCCGGGAATACGAGCTTGGTGCCTTCGGTCAGCCCGGCCGCATGCGCCTGCTTCATGAATACCGGCAGATCGGCGAACAACAGCGAGGAGAAGATGAGGTCGGGTTTAGCAGCCTTAAGTGCGGCGACATGGCTAGTGAGATCCATGGTGCCGACCTTGGGCCATTGTTCGGTAACGACCTGGTGGTCAATGTTGAACCGTTTCAAAATTGCGACAAACGCCGCCATGTTGTTGCGGCCGTACGAATAGTCCGGATTGATACCGGCAACCGTAACGAACTTGCCTTTCCAATATTTGATCGCGAGCAGCGAGGACATGACCGCCTCGCATTCGTTGTCGGTCGAGCGGAACAGGTAACGGGGATTCGGAATCTTCTCGTCCACACCATCCTGTGTGGTGCCGTCCCAATAGATCGTGAGCGCGCGCGCCTCTTCAACCGCCGGCCCCAGCGCCAGACCGACGCCAGTGGAAATGATGCCCTGCACGCAGTCGACTTTTTCCTGCTGGACGAGCTTGCTGAACCGCTCGATTGTGTCCTTTGGCGAGGATTCGTCCTCGATCACCAGCTCAACCTTACGGCCACCGATGCCGTCCTTGGCATTGAAACCATCGATCGCCCACTGGGTGGCGCGGATGCCATTGAGGCCAGGCGCTGCGGCAATGCCGGCGCGTGGTGCAAGGATGCCGATGCGCAGTGGTTTGTTCTGCGCAATGGCGGGGGCAAATACACCATTCGACACCGACAACGCGCCGAGCCCAGCGGCAGATGTGAGTAGCTTGCGGCGAGAAATTGCCATGAGATCCCTCCCTTGGGCCCTACTTTGAGGGCCGTCCCATTATCGTTGTGATTTTGAACGATGATATATCAGACGCATGTCAGCAACAAGCACAGAGCGCTTTGACTTTCCATCGCCTTGCGCAATCTCCACGTACCAACACTACGCCGCTGCTTTGCTGCGTAGAAACTTATCGATGTCCGTCCCTGTGAGGACCCAGTCGTTGTCCAGATTGGCGACCACCTGTTTCATAAAAGGTTCCGACAGAGCGCCGGCGCGCTTCTTGTCGTCTAGAAAGTCGTAGAGGATCGCGAACGCCAATTGTCGCGGACTTTCGCCCTCGTAGGTCCATTCGAAGCCATACTTTGTGAAGCGCTCGACGTCATAGTGCTCGTCCAGGCGCTTGCCGTCGACCGTGACGACCAACCCGTCGATTGTGCGCTTTCCCTCATAGGCTTTCATAGGCGTTACACCGTGACCGTCGCGCGTGTAAAAGTTTCCACATAATCCATGAGCTTGTCGCTGGCGCGCGCCGCCGCTTCGCTATTGCCTTGCGCGATCGCGCGCGCCTGGTTGGCATGCAATCGGGCGCATAGCGGTAGATCGGCGGCCTCGCGGTAATGCATGTACCAGAAGCGCCGCGACAGCCCCTGCAACAATTTCATCGACCGGGCGGCAAAATCATTATGCGCGCAGTCGATCATCAATCGGTTGAGCTCGCGGTCGAGCCGCATGAATTCCAAATCGTTATTGGTCTTGGCAGCGCGATCCATGCCTTGGGCAATTTCTTGCAATTGCATGCGCTGTTCCTTGGTCGCGCGCTCGGCCCCGGCACGGCTGAGCAGGCGCTCGATTTCACGGCGGACTTCGAGCACCAGCAGTTGACTGCGCGGATTGATGTCTGACACCAGAATGCCCTTACGGGGCAGGATGGTGATGAGCCCCTCGCGGGCTAGCCGTTGCAGGGCTTCGCGGATTGGCGTGCGCCCAATATGAAAGCTCGCTGACAGCATATGCTCGGACAGCACATCGCCGGGCTTGAGCCGTAGCGTGACAATCTGTTCTTCGATCAACCGATAGGCCTGCTCGGTGAGCGTGTCGGCGCGCGGCGTCAAACCTTTGCTGACTTTCGGAGCGCCTGCGCCCCGACGTAATGCGCTGGTTTGCGTTCGCGCCACGTCAAACCTGCCTTCGCTTCGCGACCATTGCCGCGAACTTCTCGTATTCGGCCTCGTTGACCGTGTAGGAATGCTCATCGTCCGGGAACGAACCTTCTTTTACCTCTTTTACATATTGCCGGATGCCAGTCACCGCGACTTCGGTCAGCTTAGCAAAACGTTTGGTGAATTTAGGCTTGAAGTCGGTAAAGACGCCGAGAAGGTCGTAGCAGAGCAGGATTTGCCCGTCGCAGCCGACCCCAGCACCAATGCCGATGGTCGGTATTGTGAGCTGCTCGGAGATGAGTTTTGCGATCTTGGCTGGCACTGCCTCGAATTCCAGCATGAAGCAGCCGGCGTCCTCGATTGAGAGCGCGTCTTCCAGAATCTTCATTGCTGCGTCTGCGGTGCGACCTTGAATCTTGAAGCCGCCGAACATCGCGATGGTGTGCGGCGTGAGGCCAATATGAGACGCAGTCGGAATCCCGGCATCGACCAGCGCACGCAAAATATGGGCCTGCGATTTGCCGCCCTGCGGCTTTACCGCATCGCACAGCGATTCCTGCATGAAGCGCGTTGCGTTGACGAGTGCACGGTCAACCGTGTTGTAGCTTTGATAGGGCATGCAGCCGAGCAGGAAGGTATTTGGCGCACCGCGGCGCACGGCCTGTCCATGCATTACCATCATTTCCATGGTCGCAGGAATTGTGCTGCGATGGCCATGTGCGATCATCGCCAGACTGTCACCAAGCACCGCAACATCGACGCCAGCCATCTCCGCCCATTGCGCGGAGGTGTAGTCCGGCACCGACATATAAACCATCTTCTCGCCGGTCTTTTTTGAATCCCGGATTTCGGTAATGGTGCGCTTTTCCCGCTTGCCGTCAGCCCTTATCGCTTCCGGCGCTGGTTTGCTTTCGGCCGGAACAGGCTTGCTCTTTGTGTCCGCTGTCGACATGTCGGTCCCCGCGTTGCGCCTATTCACAAACCGCTGATATATATCTCGTATGTTAGAGACAATCATTTTTGACGGTCAAGTGGAAGCGGTCAGATGCTGCCCGAAGCCGCGTTAATCCCGCTCGCGCTGTTCACCGCCCTCCTCCTTTTTGTTTCCTTGCACGCGCTCGCGGCGAGCGGTCAATTCCCGCGCGAGCACCGTGCCACAGCACTGGTGTCGGGATTCGGAGCATTCATTCTTTACGGCTCGATTGCCGTCGCCGTCATAAGCCTTCTAGTTGCTTTCTTCGCCGCTTGGCGGTTGATCCCTTGGTACGCCGCTGTTATCGGCGGCGGCCTTGCCATTCTTGCGGCACCGCTCGTGCTGCAGCAGTTTACCGATCGCTTTGTCGATGGTCGGGCCTCGTTGCTGAGTTTCGCAGGCGCCGGCGGGCTGCTGGCGCTCCTTTTGATCTGGCTAGCTGGAGGATTGTGAAATGATCGCAGTCATCTTTGAGGTGTGGCCAAAGGCGGACCGCAAACAAGACTATCTAAATATTGCTGCCGAACTAAAGCCGCTGCTTGAAAAAATTGATGGTTTTATTTCAATCGAGCGCTTCGAGAGTCTCTACGAGCCAGGCAAAATATTGTCACTTTCATTTTTCCGGGATGACGCGGCTGTGCAGGCCTGGCGTACAACAAGCGAACACCGTGCGGCGCAGGCGAAAGGCCGCGGCGAGATTTTTGCCAATTATCGCTTGCGCGTTGCAGGCGTGATTAGAGACTATGGCATGCGCGAACGCGAGCAGGTCCCGGGCGACAGTCTAAAAATCCACGGTTCGTAGATTGCTGGCTCTCAATTTCTATCGCCAAGTCGGCACCGGCCGTCGGGCAGTCAGTCCAACGGTTCGACTTTGGTGATGGAAGCACCGTGATTGCCCAAAAGGTAACCGGCGTCGCCGTATTGTCTACAAAGACTCGTCGAAGTTTACCACAATCGGCATCACCATCGGCGCAGCTGAGGGTGCGCATTGATCAGCCGGCACGCCGCCTCCGTGCTCGGATGAAGAGCTCAGCAAGCAGGGCCGCCGCCAGCACCCCGCTTGCGCCATAGAATGCAGCCATAAGATTGGGCGGGCGAAACAATTTGCCGAGCCAGCATCGACTGCTTCTGCTATCATTAAATGATGACGATGGAGATTGCAGGATCCCGACGGCGTGCGCCGTGGCAAGGTGCTTTGCGGGTACTCATCGTTGTCGCCATCATCTTCTTGATCTGCCTTATTCTACTGGGGCTCATCAGTGGCTTCTTGGTTGATTGGCTTTGGTTTTCCACGATCGGCTATTTGGACGTTTTCTGGACAACCATCGTCGCCGAAGCCGAGGTATTCATCGCCGTCTTCACCGCGACCACCATCATTCTTTGGGCGAATGGATCATTCGCATTCCGCTTCGCCCAGTCCCGACGAAAGCAGCGTGCCGCCGAGTTCGAGTGGAAATCCGCGGGCGTTGTGACCTTGCCCGACGTATTCGAATTCGCGCGCCATCAGCTGCCATGGTTTATCATAATCATCTGCGGCGCTTGTCTCCTCGCCGCGCTTGTTGCCTGGGGAGAAGCTGACAACTGGCGCCTCTTCCTGCGGTTCCTCTATCAGGTGCCTTACGGCGCGAACGATCCGCTTTATAACAAGGATATCGGTTTCTATCTCTTTACGCTGCCCGCCTATATCGCAATTAAAAAGTGGATGTTTCTCACGCTCTCCCTGAGTGCGCTCTTCGCCGGAGCAATTTATTGGGTACACGGCGACATCCAGTACGACGTCCAGCGCCGGTCGATGTCGCCGGCAGCAATCGCTCACGGCTCGGTGCTGCTCGGGCTCTTCTTCGCAGTGAAAGCCTGGTCCTATGGTCTCGACCGCTATCTGTTGCTTTACGGCGACAATGGTGTGGTGGTCGGCGCGAGTTACACCGACATCCATGTGGAGTTGCCCGTTCTCTGGCTGCTGGTTGGGCTTTCGATCATTGCTGCATCAGCCGCGTGGGCGAACGTCAAGATGTGCACCTTCCGAATTCCCGTGGCAGCGGCGGTACTCGTTTTCGGTGGATCCTTCGTGTTGTCAGGCGTGATTCCAGTGTTATTCAAGCGCGTATTCGTCAAACCCAGTGAGCTGCAACTGGAGAAGCCCTATATACAACGCAACATCGCGCTGACGCAGCTGGCCTACAATCTCCATCAGATCACAGCAAAACCGTTCCCTGCCGAACAAGACCTTACCTTCAAGGCACTCGAGGCCAACAAGGCAACCGTCGACAACATACGGCTGTGGGACTGGCATCCGCTGATGGATGCTTACGTGCAACTGCAAGAAATCCGCACCTATTACAAATTCCATGACGTGGACGTCGACCGCTATTGGCTCGATGGGGCGTACCAAAGCGTGATGCTTACGGCTCGCGAACTTAAACCTTCACTGCTGCCGCCGAACGCGCAAACGTGGGTCAACAGTCACGTACTTTTCACCCACGGCAATGGCGTAGTAATGAGCCCAGTCACCCGCAAGACGCCGGATGGACTACCGGTGTTTTATCTTCGCGATATTCCGCCGGTTTCGACTGGTGGCCCCAAGATTCGCGAGCCGCGCATCTATTTTGGGGAAGAAACCAATAGCTACGTCATCGTCAAAGGGAGCACACCGGAATTCGACTACCCGAAGGGGAAAGACAATATCTACGCGGCCTATGATGGCGGCGGTGGCATTTCGATCGGCACGTTCCTGCGGAAAAATCTCTTTGCCTGGTACTTCAGTGACATAAACCTGCTGTTGTCGAGCTACATTACCAGCGACAGTCGGATCATGATTCGCCGTGATATCCGCGAACGGGTGCACGCGATTGCCCCATTCCTCCGCCTCGACCACGATCCGTATTTGGTAATTAGTGGCGGGAAGCTCTACTGGATGCAGGACGCCTATACAACGAGCGACTATTTTCCTTATGCACAGCCGGTGCAAAGGCTTGGCCTCAATTACATTCGCAATTCAGTGAAGGTCGTCATTGATGCCTATAACGGGTCGGTCGACTTTTATCTGATGGATGTCTCTGACCCAATCGCCATGACATACCAGCGAATTTTCCCAAGCCTGTTCAAGCCATTCACAGACATGCCGCCGGACTTGCAGACGCACATTCGCTATCCCGAGGACATCTTCCAGATTCAGGCGCAGATCTATCAAGCCTACCACATGGAAGCAGCTGACGTTTTCTATAACCGCGAGGATCTCTGGCAATTCCCAAGTGAGCCACGTGAGCCAGACGGCGGCGGGACAACCTCGATGGCCCCTTACTACATCGTCATGCGGCTGCCGGGGGAGACGCGAGCGGAGTTCTTCCTCATGCTCCCCATGGTGCCGAGCCGCCGCGACAACATGATCGCATGGCTCGCTGCGCGCTGCGATCCACCCGACTACGGCAAGCTGATCGTCTATGAGTTTCCCAAAGATAAGCTCGTCTACGGTCCGTTCCAGATTGAAGCGCTGATCAATCAGAATACGGAAATTTCCCAACAACTCACATTGTGGAACCAAATGGGTTCACGGGTGATCCGCGGGAACTTGCTTGTGATCCCAATCGAGAACTCGATTCTCTATGTATCGCCGCTTTATTTGCGGGCGGCGCAGGGGCAATTACCGGAACTCAAGCGCGTGATCGCAGCCTATGGCGATCATGTCGTCATGAAGGAGACGCTCGCCGAGGCATTGTCGGCGCTCTTCGAGACCGGCGCCGCGCCAAGGGCCCCAAGTACCTCCATGGGCACGCCGCTCGCGGCCCCTGCACCAGCCAAGGCACGCGAAGCCCTTGATCACTACAATCAAGCAATCGAACGATTGAAATCTGGCGACTGGACGGGTTTCGGCACGCAACTCGACGCTATGCGCGGGCTTTTGGAAGATTTGAGCCGGCAATCGATCGGCCATTAGGCAATCAAATCTGTTAAGATCACCTAAGCTCAGCTGAATCAGGGACTGCGAATGTTCCTTGCGTGGGCGTGGGAGGCAGGCCATGAGTAGCGGCACCGACATTTCAGCACTTTATCGCGAGTTCACGAACGCATTGACGGAAGTGCTCGCGGAAAATGCCGTTGGACCGGCACGCCGTGGCCGACTCGCTCGAGCTCGCGCCGCCGTTAAGAAGCACCCAGACTACAGCGAGCACGCATATTTTTTAGCGGTGGAAACCGCATTCACACAGTGGGAGGCCATGCAAAATGCCGGTCGGTAGACGTACCAACCCCGGTAGAACTACTTGGTTCAATCGGCGCAGAATTCAGTATTAGCTTCACCCTGCTCTTCGGACTATTTGGGCCTTTTCAGTCGCTGACGCTTGCGCAGGCCTGGGCCGTCTCCGTTTTCGTATTCGACGCCGGCTCTAGTGGAATTTAGCCCCAGGCCTATGATTTGAGCCCGGGGCCTATGATAAAGTCCGGTTACGCCACGGTCCGGCGTCATGACGGCGCCGAATCATCGGGTGTGCATGGATTGTACGGGGGTTTCGATGCGTTTGAAGGCGATGATCATGACAATTGCCATCGGCCTGCTCGCCGGCACCGCAGTCGCGCAGGAAGGTACGCTCAAGAAAATCAAGGATACCGGAACGATCACGATCGGCCATCGCGAGTCATCGGTTCCGTTTTCTTATTATGACGACAAGCAGCAGGTCGTCGGCTACGCCATGGACCTCTGCAACAAGATCGTTGACGCGGTGAAGAAGGACCTCAAGCTCGCCAAACTCGATGTGAAACTGCAGCCGGT
Source organism: Pseudolabrys sp. (assembly GCA_035689725.1). Classification (GTDB taxonomy): domain Bacteria; phylum Pseudomonadota; class Alphaproteobacteria; order Rhizobiales; family Xanthobacteraceae; genus Pseudolabrys. The sequence goes on along the minus strand of DASSLE010000024.1, from coordinate 1,956 downwards.
CACCTCCGCCACGCGTATCCCGCTGATCGCGAACGGCACGGTCGATCTTGAATGCGGCTCAACCACCAACAATCTCGACCGGCAGAAACAGGTCTCCTTCACCATCACCCATTTCGTCACGGCCAACCGTTTCGTGTCGAAGAAGTCCGCCAAGCTCAAAAAGCTCGAAGATCTCAAGAGCAAAACCGTGGTCTCGACCTCCGGCACCACCAACATCAAGCAGATCACCGAGCTCAACACCGAGAAAAATCTCGGCCTCAGCATCCTGCCGGCCAAGGATCACGCCGAGGCCTTCCTAATGGTGGAAACCGGTCGCGCTGCTGCTTTCGTGATGGACGACATCCTGCTCTACAGCCTGGTCGCTTCATCGAAAGAGCCGAAGGATTACGAAATCTCCGCCGACGCGCTATCGGTCGAGCCTTATGGCATCATGCTGCGCAAGGACGATCCAGCCTTCAAGAAAGTGGTCGATGACGCGATGACCGCCATTTACAAGAGCGGCGAGATCAACAAGATCTACGACAAGTGGTTCCTTAGGCCGATCCCACCCAAGGGCGTCAATCTCAACGTGCCGATGGGCGCCGCGTTCAAGAAGGTCGTTACCAAACCGACCGACAGCGGCGATCCTAAAGACTACCAATAACCTCCAAATAGACGCTAGACTTCGCGGCGCGGCCTCAAAACCGCGCCGCAATTGCGTCAGGGGACGGGCAACGGATGAGCTACAATTGGAATTGGGGAATCTTTTTCCAGCTTTCCCCGGACGGCACCTACACCTACGCGCAGCTTTTGTTGTTCGGCGCCGGCTGGACACTGGCGACGGCACTGCTCGCCTGGGCGATCGCACTTTCGGTCGGCGCCGTCGTTGGGGTGATCCGCACCTCGCCGGTCCCGTGGCTGGTGCGGCTCGGCAATGCTTATGTCGAATTGTTTCGAAATATTCCCCTGCTGGTACAGATGTTCCTGTGGTACTTCGTGCTGCCGGAAGTCATGCCGCAAGCGATCGGTGATTGGCTCAAGCAATTGCCCAACGCTTCGTTCTACAATGCGGTGATCTGTCTCGGCCTCTACACCTCAGCGCGCGTCGCCGAGCAGGTCAAAGCCGGAATTCTCAGCCTGCGTAGCGGGCAACGTATGGCGGGCCTCGCGATGGGCCTCACGCTGCCGCAAACCTATCGCTATGTTCTGCTGCCGATGGCGTTTCGCATCATCTTGCCGCCGCTCAGCTCGGAATTTCTCAACATCATCAAGAATTCTTCGGTGGCGCTGACCATCGGGCTTATCGAGCTCACCGCCGCAGCGCGCTCGATGTCGGAATTTTCCTTTCAGGTGTTCGAAGCCTTCACAGGCGCGACTTTCATATACATCGTCATCAACATCATTGTCGTGAACGGTATGCGCTGGCTCGAACGGCACGTCGCGGTGCCGGGCTTCATCAGCATGGGCCAACCGGCGGCGACGCACTGAGGACGGACGATGTTCTCCAATATCGACTGGGACGTCATCATCCGCTCGCTGCCGTATCTGTTTTTCGATGGCATGCGCTTCACCGTCATATTGACCTTGATGGCGACCACCGGCGGCATCGTGATCGGCACGTTGCTGGCGCTGGCACGGCTCTCGAACATACCGGGCCTCTCCCATGTCGCGGGCGCTTACGTGAATCTGATTCGTTCGATGCCGCTCGTTTTGGTGATCTTCTGGTTCTTCTTTCTAGTGCCTTATATCGGGCAATGGCTCACCGGCGCGTCGCGGCCGGTCCAGGTCGGCGCATTTCTCTCGGCGCTGGTAACCTTCACATTGTTCGAAGCCGCGTACTTCTGCGAGATCATGCGCGCCGGCATCCAGTCGATACCGCACGGCCAGATCCAAGCGGCGCAGGCGCTCGGCATGCCCTACTGGACTGCGATGGGGGAAATCGTCCTGCCGCAAGCCTTCCGCAACATGATGCCGGTG
>DASSLE010000023.1:0-2491 GCA_035689725.1 Pseudolabrys sp. | reverse complement strand
TACGGTCTGATGATCACCGACGTGCAGGACATGATCGCGAGCGCGCTCGGCGCCGATGCAGTTACCACGACGGTCGAGGGGCGCGAGCGCTACACGGTGAGCCTGCGTTATCCGCGCGAATTGCGTAGCGATCCGCAATCGATCGCAAGCGAGGTGCTTATTCCTTTGCCCAATGGCGGTACCGTTCCGCTTGGGCAAGTTGCCAAGGTGGAGCTTGCCAAGGGGCCCGCCACCATCCGAACTGAGAATTCACAACTTGCCGCCTACATCTATGTTGATCTACGTGACCGTGATCTCGGCGGTTACGTCGCCGACGCGCAGAAGGCGGTCGCTGCACAGGTCAAATTCCCAGCCGGCTACTACGTCACCTGGAGCGGCCAGTTCGAGTACATGGAGCGGGCCAAGGCGCGCCTCGAGATTGTTGTACCGATCACCCTGCTTATCATTTTTCTGTTGCTCTACTTGAATTTCCGCCGCGTCACCGAGACCCTGATCGTCATGCTTTCGGTACCGTTCGCACTGGCCGGTGGCCTGTGGCTGATGTGGTGGCTCGGTTTCAATCTTTCGGTGGCAGTAGCAGTCGGTTTTATTGCGTTAGCCGGCGTTGCGGCGGAGACCGGGGTCGTAATGTTGATCTATCTCGATAACGCGCTGACGGATCTGAAGGCGAAGCGCGCAGTCGAAGGCGCGAATTTCACCCGCGACGATCTCTATTCCGCAATTATGGCTGGCGCGGTTGAGCGGGTACGCCCGAAGATGATGACCGTCGCGGCCATCATGGCTGGCTTGCTACCGATCATGTGGAGCCATGGTACTGGCGCCGAAGTGATGCAGCGAATCGCTGTGCCGATGATCGGCGGTATGGTGTCGTCGACCCTCCTTACGCTGGTCGTTATCCCTTCGGTTTATGCTGCGGTGAAAGGATTTCGTAAATGATGAAATCGAATCGGTCGGCGGTAACTGTTGTGCTCGGGTTGGCCGCGGCAATGTTCGCTGCCGCTGCTTATGAGGGTGAACAGTTCTCGGCCGGGGAACCAGGCGATCCCAAACAGCCGGCGCGTGTCGTCAAGGTGATCATGCGGGAGGACGGCAAGAAAATGCTGTTCGAGCCTGCATATATCGCCGTCCACAAAGGCGAGCAGATCCGCTTCGTACTGAATAATGACGGGACGGAGTCACATGAGTTCGTGCTCGCGACGGTCGCCGAAAATCGAAAACACGCGCAACTCATGAAAAAACATCAGCATATGGAGCACGACGACCCGAACGCCAAGCGCCTGACGCCCTTCACCGAAGGGGAGATCGTGTGGAAGTTCACCCGTCGTGGGACATTCGAGTATGCCTGCCTCATTCCAGGGCATCACGACGCCGGCATGCATGGAACGATCGACGTGAAGTGAACCGGCGGTGGCTGCCGAACGCTGCATGTCCGCTTTGGGTCAAAAGCGGACATCATGATGCCTTTCAAAAGCAATGTCCGTTGTTATCCCAAGATCGGATGTCAGTCCGGTTTGACAATTTCGTCAAAACCGTTTGCAAGATCAAAGAGGGTGCGGTGGCGGATGCAGTCTAAGTCGAACCCGACTCTACTCCCAAATTCCCTGCTAACAGGGAAATAAACAGGGAATTTCGTCGAATCCGCCAGCTTTGAAAAATTTTTGAGGGTGACACGTGAGCAATTTCAAAAGCTTTGAGCGGGATTCCCTGCACCATGAACAGGGAAATCAGCGGCATCAACAGGGAAGCATCCGCTAGATCTGTTGCGAATGCAGGCTTTGGGCCAACTGCGATGTCCGCTTTAGCTTTGTGCCAAAAGCGGACACGGCTCAGACTACTCGAACCGTCGATGCGTGTTCGGACAGATCCTTGCCAGTAGCTGACGTTGCGATCTTATTTAGAGCAAGGCCAAGCCGCGACTAAGGCGGTCACTGCGGTCTGGTGAAAATTGTTGGAACGTTGCTCCGGATGGCTTTTTAGATAAGCCGTGATGGAAAGGATCATTTGGGCAAGAATGCCTTTACTGTCTGCGAGAATATCGGGCGGCGGACACACGGCAAATTCGGGCTTTAAAAATGGCTCGAGCTTCATAATTGCCGTTACAGCCCCAAAGCATACCGATGCTTGTCGTAGCTGCTTGGCGGCATCTACTGAATCGGCCGCCGGACGCTTGCCTTGAACGATATCGGCGGCTGCTAAGCAACTAGGGTAAAATGCGGTCCCGCTAGTCGCGTCGCTTTGGGCATGTACTTGCGTTCCAATGAAGACTGCTCCAACAACTCCGATCCATTGTTTCATCCGTCGTCCCCTGCAGGTTGCGCTGCTCGATCGCCGCTGATTGAAAATGTTACCATTAAGCAGGGATAGCAACCACGACGCGGCGCGCACGATGTGAGGCGCGACCAAAGTCAAGATGCATTCATCGTATTTCGGCGCCAGCTGGGCGCATGCCGACTGCTCTCAGCTGCAGACCGCGATATGACGATTTCGACGC
>DASSLE010000022.1:0-17253 GCA_035689725.1 Pseudolabrys sp. | reverse complement strand
AGATGCCCGGCATGCTCGGCATCCTCGCGGGCGGACAGGTGCGCCACGAACGCTTCCTCGAGATTGCCGGCATGCGCATCGGCCGCCACGCGTTCGGGCGTGCCCTGCGCGAGCACGCGCCCGGCGTGCATCAGCGCCACGCGGTCGCAGCGCTCGGCCTCGGCCATGAAGTGCGTGGACAGGAAGATCGTCACGCCCTGGCGGCGGGAAAGGTCCGTGAGCAGCGTCCAGAACCCGTCGCGCGCCACGGGATCGACGCCCGACGTGGGCTCGTCGAGGATCAGGACCTCGGGCTCGTGCATCACCGCGACCGCGAGCGAGAGGCGCTGGCGCACGCCGAGGGGCACCGATTCCGCGGGCTGGTCGAGGTGGGCGGCGAGCCCGAAGCGCTCGACCAGCTCCGCGATGCGCGCTTGCGAGCGCGCGCGCGACAGGTGGAAGAGCCGCGCATGCAGCCTGAGGTTCTGCCGCACGGTAAGCTCGGTGTAGAGCGAGAAGGACTGCGACATGAACCCGACGCGCCGGCGCGTCTGCACGTCGCGTGCGTCGACCGCGTTGCCGAAGAGCTCGGCCTGGCCCGACGAGGGCGGCAGCAGGCCCGCGAGCATCTTCATCGTCGTCGTCTTGCCGCAGCCGTTGGAGCCGAGGAAGCCGAAGATCTCACCCTGATGGATGTGGAAGCTCACATCGTCGACGGCGACGAAGTCGCCGAAGCGCATGGTGAGATGCTGCGCTTCGATGGCGTCAGTGCCGCCCTCCGTGTCGCGCGGCTCGATCTCAACTGCGCGATGGCCGCGCCGCCGCTCTTCCGGCAACAGCGCGATGAAGGCGGCTTCCAGTGTGGTCGCGTTGGTGCGGGCAAGAAGATTGGCGACCGTGCCGGTCGCCAGCACGCGGCCGGCGTCCATCGCCACCAGGAAGTCGAAGCGCGCGGCCTCTTCCATGTAGGCGGTCGCCACCACCACGCTCATGCCCGGGCGGGCGCCGCGGATGCGCTCGATCAGCTCCCAGAACTGGCGGCGCGACAAGGGATCGATGCCGGTGGTCGGCTCGTCGAGGATGAGGAGATCGGGGTCGTGCACCAGCGCGCAGCAAAGCCCAAGCTTCTGCTTCATGCCGCCCGACAATTTGCCGGCGGGACGATCGACGAAGGGGGCGAGCCCGGTGCTCTCGACCAGGAGCGCGATGCGGCGGCGGCGCTCCTCGCGGTCCTGGCCGAACAGGCTGGCGAAGAACTCGACATTCTCGAACACCGACAGCGTCGGATAGAGGTTCTTGCCGAGCCCCTGCGGCATGTAGGCGATGCGCGGGCACACGTCCCGGCGATGCGCAGCGCTTGCCATGTCGCCGCCGAGCACTTCGATGCGGCCGCGCTGAAGGGCGCGCGCGCCGGCGATCAGCGACAACAGGCTCGACTTGCCGACGCCGTCCGGCCCGATTAGCGCGACCATTGCGCCGGCCGGGATGTCAAGGGTGATGGCGTCGAGCGCGCGCGTCTTGCCGTAGTTGAGGGCGACGTCGCGCAGGCACGCGACGGGAGCCGCCGCGCCGCTCATGGCGGCAGCCTGAGTTGCAGGTTGGCCGGCCAGGGCGTGTTCGGGTCAAGCTGCACGTAGGCGACTCCGGGCACGCCGGTCTTCACCAGGCGGATGTACTTCTTCAGCAGTTCCGGCGGGATATTCGCCTTGAGCCTGAACATCAGCTTTTGCCTCTCCTCCGCCGTCTCAACTGTCTTCGGCGTGAACTGCGCCACGTCGGCAACGAAGGTCACACGCGCGGGAACGACATATTGAGGCAGCGCGTCGAAGATGAGGTGCACCTCGGCGCCGAGCGCGACGCGGCCGGCCTGCTCGGTCGGCAAAAAGAACGTCATGAAGACGTCACCGAGATCGACGATGTTCAACACCTTACCGCCGGCGCCGAGCACCTCACCCGGCTGCGCCACGCGATATTGTACGCGGCCCTCGCGCGGCGCGGTCAGCGTCGAGTCGTCGATGTCCGCCTGAATGCGCTCGATCGTCGCCTTCGCCGCCTCGATCGCGGCCTGTGCGTTGACAATCAGCAACTCAGCCGCGCTGATGGCGGAGTCCGCCGCAGCAACCTGGGCTTCGGCCGCACTGACGGCAGCCTTCGCACCTTCGAAGCGCGCACGGTCGTTGTCCAACGTCTCAATCGAGCCGGAACCGCTCTTGGCGAGTTGCTCGGAGCGGTCGAAGCGCTTCTTCGCGGCATCCAGTTCGGCCTGCCGCTGCGCCACCACCGCAGCTGTCGCCTGCTTTTCAGCCTTGCGCTGCACCACCATCGCCCGCGCTGTGTCGACGCCGATCGTTGCGCGCTTGAGCTGGGCATCCGCTTCGCGGCGTTGCGCTTCGAGCACGTCGGTATTCATCTTGACCAGGACCTGCCCGGCGGTGACAAAATCGCCTTCGTTAACGAGAATTTCCTCGATGCGGCCCGGCGTTTTGGTGGCGACGTCGATGTCCGTCCCTTCGATGCGGCCGTTGGCGCTGGCAATGCCGGTCGGCAGTGACGGTGGCTTGAGCCACTGCCATGTGAAATAGCCAAGCGCTGCGGCCGCAAGCACTATCGCGACCCTGACAAACCATTTTTTCGCTTGGGTCATTTGCAGGCCATTGATTTATCGGGCCGATACGGGTGCGGGTTTCGCTACTCCTGGAGCACGTAGATGCCTGGCGCGTCGGCAAGGGCCGCGTATCCGACCTCAGGGGCACCCATGCGCGGCGGCGGAACTGGTTGACCCGATCTCTTTTCAAGCCACGCCACCCATTCAGGCCACCATGAGCCACCCTTGCGCGGGGCGGCAGCTGCCCATGTATCTGGATCTGCATAGTGGTCCGCGTAGCTCTTGGTCATGACCTGATAGCTCCGGTCCTTGTGGCCAGGCTCTGACACAATGCCGGCATTGTGACCGCCGGTGGTGAGCAGGAACGTGATCTCGGTGTCGGCCAAGAGATGAATCTTGTAAACGGAACGCCAGGGAGCGACATGATCACGCGCCGTTCCGACGACGAACATCGGTGCCCGAATGTCGGTCAGCGCTACCGGTTTGCCCTCAACAGGGCAACGACCCTCGGCCAAGTCATTATTGAGATACAGGTTGCGCAGATATTCAGAATGCATGCGATAGGGCATGCGCGTTGTGTCGGCATTCCAGGCCATGAGGTCGGTCATTTGGCCTCGTTCGCCCATCAGGTACTCACGAAGCGTGCGAGACCAGATGAGGTCGTTCGAGCGTAAGATTTGGAAGGCGCCGGCCATTTGTTTGCCATCAAGAAAACCCTGCTCCCACATCATATCTTCGAGAAACGAAAGTTGGCTTTCATTGATGAACAACATCAATTCGCCGGCTTCGTGGAAGTCTGTTTGGGCTGCGAGCAAGGTTACTGATCGAAACCTTTCGTCGCCGTCGCGGGCCATGGCGGCAGCTGCGATTGAAAGCAAGGTGCCTCCGATGCAATAGCCAACTGCGTGGACCGGTTGATCGGGTATAACGGCAGACACCGCGTCCAACGCGGCCATCACGCCAAGCTTTCGATAGTCGTCTATACCGAGGTCCCGATCCTCGGGTTCGGGGTTTTTCCATGAGACCATGAAAACGGTGAAACCCTGTTCCGTTAGGTATTTCACCAGCGAGTTCTGCGGCGACAGATCGAGGATATAGTACTTCATGATCCACGCTGGCACGATCAGGATCGGCTCAGGTCGAACCTGCTCAGTTGCTGGTGCGTACTGGATCAGCTCGATCAGACGATTGCGGTAAATCACCTTGCCCGGCGTGACCGCAACGGTCCGCCCGACTTGAAATGCCTCGGTACCCGCCGGCTTTTTGCCACTGACCGCACGCTGCCAGTCGTCCAGAAAATTCTGCGCGCCGCGCCAAAAATTCATCCCACCTTGCTGCAGGGTCTGTTTCTGCAACTCGGGATTGGTCAGTAAAAAATTGGAGGGTGCGAATACGTCGAGGATTTGTCTTGCTGCGAACTCGACGGCATTTTCATGCTGTTTGGTGACGCCGCGTACACCGGTCGTGGCATTATACCACCACTGCTGCTGCAACAGAAAACTCTGGTAGATCAAATTATAGGGCCATCGCTGCCAAGCCTCGCCGACGAAACGCCGGTCTTGCGGCAAAGGCTGAATGCATGGTTGCGTGCTTCCCCGCATCCCACATTGCCCAATATGCTGGGCGAGGCGCACGAATTTCCGAGCGCCCTTTTGAAGCAACTGCACCTGCTTACCTGGCGACGACGCCAAATGCGTGGCCCAGTCGAGGTAGCACTCGGCGAGCGCGGCGGGTGACAAACCGAGTGTGAAGCGCGCTAATGCTGCGTGGACCGATCGATCGACAACGTCACCCAATGCAGTCGAGCTGTAGGAGTCGCGGTCAGCTGCAAAAGCCGAAGGCGAAGGCACAAATGATGGTAGCGCTAGTTCCTGTTTTTGCGCTCCAGTCGTCACTTGGTTTTCCGGTTTTTGCGGCGCGCGGCGAATATGAGTGACTTTCCCCGACGCGCGGCTTGGGTCCGATCGAGACATGAAATTTCCCTTAAAAATAAACAAAAGCCGCTATTTGGCACGACAACATTGACCCAAATCAACATGGGCAAAAGCGTTTGAAGTATGGAGTTGTGTTCTGGGAAGACCGCTATAGCGCGCAGTTATGAGCGTGATCTATCGCGGGGCCAATCGTATAGCCGTTTAAGTCATTGTGTAACCGATCGTGCAATTTAGGAAGGGTTCGTTCTGCCGTTTAGCGGCATTCAAAAAATTCCGAATTCTGGATAAACTTTAAAGCTCAATCTTTCCAATCGAAGAACGCGTGATTGAGCAGCACAAGGTTTGCACTCGCTCCGCCAACGACACAATTGTGACACCCATCGTTATACAACAGTTGCCCACAGGCGCACGTTAAGTTCGCGCATTTCTCCGCATGCATCGCTGCAATTTTGCTAAACGAGATGACTCAGAGATCGGGCGATATGGCGGGCAAGATTATCCATGCGGCGGGAGGCATCGTGGTGCGCAATGGCGCGCGCCCGCTGATCGCTGTTGTGCAGCGCGCGAAGGACGAGCACTGGGTTTTACCGCGCGGCAAGCTCAAGCTCAATGAAAGCCCGCTCGCGGGTGCCCGCCGCGAGGTGATCGAAGAAACAGGCCACCGCGTGCGTGTGCGTGAATTTCTCGGCGCCATTACCTATCGCGCGCGCGGCCGACCGAAGGTCGTTCAGTTCTGGCATATGCAGGCGGCAGTTAATCCGAGCCGCGACCTGATGAAAGATATTATGGCGGTGGAATGGTTGCCACTGTCCGCGGCGGTGCGGCGACTGAGCTACCCGCTGGAAAAATTATTCCTGCGCAACGTTGGACGGATGGCGCTCCGGCAGCGAAGGCGGCGTTTGCGTCGCAAGACACGCGGCCATATCGCCAAAGCGAAGGCGCGCCACGCCGCGAAAACTCACAAATCGAGACTGCGTCACGTCACGGCCTCGCGCGGCCGTTTGAGAAAACACGCGGGGCATACGACGGCACGCGTCGGCCGGGCCAATATCCTGCAACGCATCCTCGGTCGCCTGTCGCCTTAGACCCACTTTATTAGACGGCAGCGATTGCCCCGATCTCGCCGCAAGCATTGCAAAAATTTAATCCGCGCGAACAGGCAGTTGGATCAATTCCAAATGGCCTATTCACCAATCATTCACGCGAAAAACTGGAACCTCGCATCACGACCATTGTTGATGCTGAGCGAAAATACGCAGGAAACGAATAAGACGGTCGTTGATTGGATATGCCCTCAGCGAACAAAAGGAAGGTGCGCCATGACTAAGATGACAAGAACCCTCACTGCTCTCACGGCCGCCGCGACCCTTGGGCTCGCGGCTGTGACCGCCCCACAACCGGCGGAAGCACATGGCAGCGGTGGCGCCATTGCTGCCGGCGTGATCGGCGGACTGGCGGTCGGCGCCATCATCAGCTCGGCTGCCGCGCACGGCCCCTATTACGGCCCCGGCTATTATTACGGAGCTGGTCCGGCTTATTACGGCGGCTGCTACTGGACCCGTCAGCGGGTTTGGGACGGATGGGGCTGGCGAGTCCGACCCGTGCGGGTTTGTGGCTAGGGTCTAGCCAAACCTTGCAGATTCACGCATGGAGAAAAGAAAGAGCCCGGATTACCAAAACGTCTCCGGGCTTTTTCGGAAAGGGGGCGAGCCGGCGCTCAACAAATTTCCGACATATTGGAACTGTCTCTTCCTGACACGGGGACAGGTTTAGTTTAGATTTTACCACTCGTGGTCGGCCCTGCCGACTTGACCCTGGAGGGAACACCCTATGAAGAAGAAGACGATCTTCGCGCTTGCGACGGCCACCACTTTGGCAGCGGGCACCCTGAGCGCCCCGACCGCGGCCAACGCTGGTTGCTATGGTTGCGGGGTTGGTGCGGGCGTGGCGGCAGGCATTATCGGCGGCGCCATCATTGGCGGCGCGATCGCGAACAGCCAGCCGGGCTACTACGGACCAGCCCCAGGCTATGTCGTGTACCAGGGTTACGGCGCCCCCTATCCGGCCGCTTGCCCGGGCGGCTATTGGGCGCGCCGACCGCTGCATGACGCTTACGGCAACTTTGTCGGCTGGAGCCGTCCGCGGTTCATCTGCCCTTAAAGATCGCGTAACGATTTTGGGTGGATGATTGCGCCGAATGGACATCGGCCCGAGAGGACACCCATGAAAAATACCATTATTGCGCTCGCCGCGGCCGCCACCCTGGCCGCGGCGTTGCCATCTTCGGCACAGGCGTACTGCAACGGCTGCGGCGTTGCCGCCGGCGTGGTCGGCGGACTTGCTGCCGGCGCCATCGTCGGCTCAGCCATCGCCAACAGTAGGCCGGTCTATGTCGAGCCGGCGCCGGTCTATGCGCCGCCGCCGGCCTATGCCGAACCGCCGGCATATGTCGACGGCCCGGTCTGCCACACCGAACGTCAGCAGGTATGGGACGGTTACGCTTACCGCATGCGCCGCGTCCAGGTTTGCGACTAACGTGCGCCGCTGATCCGGTGCCGATCCACATTCTGAATTCGTGAAGGTCCCGGGTCTGAAGCGCCCGGGACACGCGTATCCTGCCAATCACCGTCGCATGTGCTCAAGCACTGCGCCGGTCGGCCAGCAGTCGACCTTCAGTCCGTTTTTCTTCTGATATGCGCCAAGCGCGGCACGCGTCAGCATGCCAGCCTTTCCATCGATCTTGTCCTTGTAGAGGCCAAGCGCGGTGAGACGGCGCTGCATCGTTTCGACTTCCGTCGTCTTGAGTTGGGCGTTCTTGCTCCATGGCGTTTCAAACGGCCGCGCGCCGGAGATGCGGTCACTGAGGTGCCCGACGAACAAAACGTAGAGATCCGAGTAGTTGTAGTCCTTCAGCACGAAATAATTTTTGGGCGCCAAGAAAGACGGGCCGTAACTACCTTCCGGCTGTAGCAGAGAAGCCACGTAGGACGATTCCGCCGCACTGAGCTTGCGGCCATAGGCGGGGACGAAGCCTTGCCTGACCCACTCGCCGATCGGCTTCGTCACTTCGGGCACGCCGATACTGCAATCGGCATTGGCAGGCGCGCGTACCTCGATTGCCCAAGACTCGCCGGCATGCCAGCCTTTTCCCGCGAGTTGCTTCGCGGCCGAGGCCAGCGCATCCGGCACCGAATGCCAAATATCGGCACGACCGTCGCCGTCGAAATCGACGGCGTATTTGTAGAACTCGGATGGCAAGAATTGCGTAAGCCCAAGCGCGCCGCCCCAGGACGAACGCATATCTGCGCGCGGTACGCCATCTTGCAGCATCTTCAAAGCGTGCAGGAATTCATTACGGAAGAAATCCTTGCGCTGCCCTGTGTAAGCCTGTGTCGCCAACACGCGGATGGCGTCATGCGGAAGCTGATAGCCACCGTAGTCGGTTTCGCGCGCCCAAATGGCCAGCACTACATTTCCAGGTACCCCGAATTCCTTTTCAATGCGTGCGAGCGTGTCACGGTACTGAGCGGCGAGCTGCCGCCCGTGCGCGGCGAGACGCTCGAGGCTCGCCTCGCGCAAATATTCCGCCGGCGTTTGAACGAATTCCGGTTGCTGAGGCGCCTTCTCGGGACGACCGGGGATAGCGAGATCGGGTAGCGAAAAATCAGGTTCGAGTCCGCGCGTTGCGGCGTCGAAGGTCACGCGCGAGACGCCAAGCGCTTGCGCTGCCGGCCATTGCTGCGCCAGCCATTGCTGGAACGCAGCGTCGGCGGCGTGCGATAGCGTGGCAAAGAGATAAAGCAACACTACCGCCGTCATCGCCCGCGTAAGCGGGTGATCCAGTAAACGCCGAGGACGATGTGTTGCACGTTCGTGCGACATAGCTGCGTCTGTGGTTACTGGATGCCCCGCATTCGTGGGGCATGACAGCCGAAGGTCAGCGCGAGAACTTCTTATATTTCAGCCGGTGCGGAATAACAGAGTCCGTGCCCAACCGCCGCATCTTGTCGGCTTCGTAGTCCTGGAAGTTGCCTTCGAACCACTCCACGTGGCTGTCACCTTCGAACGACAAGATATGCGTGGCGATACGGTCGAGGAACCAGCGGTCGTGGCTGATAATGACGGCGCAACCGGCGAAATCCTCAAGCGCTTCTTCGAGCGCCCGCAACGTATCGACGTCAAGGTCGTTGGTCGGCTCGTCGAGCAACAGCAGATTTGCGCCCGAGCGCAACATCTTGGCAAGATGCACGCGGTTGCGCTCTCCGCCCGACAATGTGCCGACCTTTTTCTGTTGGTCCGCGCCCTTGAAGTTGAACGAGGCGCAATAGGCGCGCGAATTCATTTCCTTCTTGCCGAGCAGGATTATGTCCTGGCCGTTGGAGATTTCCTCCCAAACGGTCTTTTTGCCGTCGAGCGAGTCGCGAGACTGGTCAACATAGCCAAGATGCACCGACTCGCCGATTTTGATCGTGCCTTTGTCGGGCTTTTCCTGTCCGGTGATCATGCGGAACAAAGTGGTCTTGCCGGCACCGTTCGGGCCGATCACGCCGACAATGCCGCCGGGCGGCAATTTGAAAGTGAGATCGTCGATCAGCAGATTGTCGCCAAAGCCCTTGGTCAGGTGATCGAAATCGACCACGTTCTGACCGAGCCGCTCGGCCACCGGGATGGTGATCTGTGCGACCGTGTTTTGCTTGGCATTGGCGATCTTGAGCAGTTCCTCGTATCGCTGATAGCGCGCCTTGGACTTGGCCTGCCGCGCCTTGGGCGAGGATGAAATCCATTCGCTTTCGCGCTGCAGCGTGCGCTGGCGCGCCTCGTCCTCGCGGCTTTCCTGCTCCAGCCGCTTCTGCTTCTGATGGAGCCAGGAGGTGTAGTTGCCCTCGTAAGGAATCCCACAGCCGTGATCGAGCTCAAGGATCCAGCCGGTGACGTTGTCGAGGAAATAACGGTCGTGGGTGACGATCAGAATTGCGCCGGGATAATTGCGCAGGTGGCCTTCCAGCCAGTTCACGCTCTCGGCGTCGAGGTGGTTGGTCGGCTCATCGAGCAGCAGCAGGTCGGGCTGGTCCAGCAGTAGCCGGCACAGTGCAACCCGGCGCTTCTCGCCGCCGGAAAGCTTGCTGATATCGGCATCGTCGGCCGGGCAGCGCAGCGCGTCCATCGCCAGGTCGACCTGGCTATCGAGATCCCAAAGATTCTTGGAATCGATCTGATCCTGCAACTTCGCCATTTCCTCGGCAGTCTCGTCCGAATAGTTGGACGCGATCTCGTTGTAGCGGTCGAGCAGCGCCTTCTTGGCGGCGACGCCCTCCATAACGTTCTCGCGCACGGTCTTTTTCGGGTCGAGCTGCGGTTCCTGCTCCAGGTAACCGACGCGCGCACCTTCCGCGACCCAGCCTTCGCCGGTGAAGTCCTTGTCGATGCCGGCCATGATCCGCAACAGCGTGGATTTGCCGGAGCCGTTAACGCCAAGCACCCCGATCTTGGCGTCGGGGTAGAAGGACAGATGGATGTCATCCAGCACCTTCTTGGCCGGCGGGTAGGTCTTGGTCAGACCCTGCATGTGATAGATGAATTGACGACCGTTCATCGACGCTCGAAACCTCTGCAATTGCGGCCCGAATCCGCCCACGCGCGCTCACGCGCTGCCGCACGCTTTGTCGGGAAATGAGGCGCTGATGTAGCGGCGGAGGCACGAAAGAGCAAGCGGTGCCAGCTTTTACGTGTGCGATATCGGTAAAGCTCTGGAAAGGTTGATTGTAAAAATGCCGCCGGTATGACGTTCGGGTACCGGTTTTTAACCGCTTCAACGCCATCATCACACTCCATGAACCTGGGCGCCGGACGGGGCGACCAAGGGATGGGTAGGCCGAATTTGCCTGCCATTTGGTCGGTGTGGGAGCTGTGCCATGGGTCGCGCGATATTGGATTTCTCGGGTTCCGCAATCACGCTTTTGCCACGTCCCTTCGCCATGGTCGGCAACTTCTTTTCCGGCTTCTGGCGAGAACTGACCCGCGACGCGATCCGACCCTACCGGCCCGAATTGCACTACATGCGCGGACCGGGGCCCGCCTGGCGCGCCAAGCACGGTCGGCCACCGGTCTGATCCCCCCTATCTTTTCAATCTGCCGGCCCTAAATTGGCGCGCCGCACGAGCGGGCGTATGCAGGGAGCACCAGGGGTATGGTTCGGGCAGCCATTCTGGACGACTACCAGAACGTTGCGATGAAATTCGCTGACTGGTCGGGGATCAGCAAGGACGTCGAGGTCAAGGTTTTCAATGCGCCGCTGGACGGACCAGACGCGGTCATCAAGGCGCTGCAGGGATTCGCCATTGTTGTCGGGATGCGGGAGCGCACCCCTTTTCCGTGCAAGGTGATCGAGGCACTGCCCGATCTGAAGCTGCTGGTCACCACAGGCGCCCGCAACAATTCATTCGACATCAAGGCCTGCGCGGAACGCGGCGTGACCGTCTGTGGCACCGGTGCCGCCGGAAGCCCAACCACAGGCATCGCCTTCGGCCTGATGCTGGAACTCACCCGCCGGATCGGCTTCGAAAACGCGCGCCTTAAGGCCGGCGAGTCATGGCAAGTGACCATCGGCCGCGACCTTGAGGGCCTCACGCTAGGCATTCTCGGCCTGGGCAAGCTTGGCCAGCGCTCCGCCACGGTCGGCAAGGCCTTCGGCATGAGGACAATCGCCTGGAGCCAGAACCTGACAGAGGAGAAGGCCAAGGCCGCGGGCGCAGACCTCGTCTCGAAGGAGGACCTTTTCCGCAACGCTGATTTTATCACCATTCACCTTGTACTGAGTGACCGCTCGCGCGGACTGGTTGGCGCGAAAGAACTCGGCCTGATGAAAAAAACTTCTTATTTGATCAACACCTCGCGTGGGCCGATTGTCGATGAAAAGGCACTGATCGCAGCCTTACAAAACAACGCAATCGCCGGCGCAGGGCTCGACGTGTTCGACATGGAGCCGTTGCCGCTCAATCATCCATTCCGCAAGATGGATAATGTCGTCATCACGCCACATCTCGGCTATGTCAGCGAGCAGAACTATCGGAAATATTTTCCCGACATTGTCGAGGACATCCGCGCCTGGCTCGACGGCAAGCCGGTCAGGGTGATCAGCTAAACACCCAACAGCTTCGCCGCGTTGTTGTAGGCGACATCCGCGCGCAAATGCTCGTCAAGCGCCACCGTGTCCATGAACGGGCCGGCCCCTTCCGAGTCAAAAGGATAGTCGGACGAGAACATGACGCGATCGCGCCCCAGTGCATCGAGCGAGCAGCGAAGCGGCGGGCCGTCGTACATGCCCGAGATGGTGACCCAGACGTTTTCCTTGATGTATTGCGACGGCGGCTTGGGCAAATTCCAACCATAGGGCTTCGAGCGGCTGTCGAAACGCCAGAGCAGAAAAGGCAAGCTCTCGCCGAGATGGCCGAGCACCAGCTTGGCTTTCGGATAACGATGGAAAACCCCGCCGGAGATAATACGCAGCGCATGCGAGCCGGTTTCGACGCCCCAGCCCCACATCGGCCGCACCAGCACGTTGTAACCCGCGAGCACCGGCAGCGGCGCCACCGGGTCCGCTGGGTGCAGATAGATAGGCGCGCCGAGCGCTGCGGCACGTTCCCAGAACGGATCATAGGAACGGTCGTCGAGATATTTGCCGTTCGTGTGCCCGTTGACCATCGCGCCGCAAAACTTCAGCTCGCGTACACAGCGCTCGAGTTCGTCGGAAGCGGCTTTCGCATCCTGCATGGCAAGATGAGCGAAGCCAGAATAGCGGTCTGGACGCTTCTGCACTTCCTTTGCAAGGAAATCGTTTGATGCGCGCGCGGCGCGCACGGCTGCGGCGGCATCACGCTCAGCCTGCACGCCGGGTCCGGCAATCGCCAATACCGCCCGCGCGATACCAGTCTTGTCCATCATTTGCAATCGCTGGTCGCCGAAATCGGTCAGACTTGCATAGAGCTGCGCCGTCTTGGCCGGCGCGACATCGCCCATCGTCGGGCGCCAATAGGGTTCGGTGGCGGGATCCAGGAAGTGCTCTTCGAGCGCGATTTTCTTGACCATACGTCTTCCTTAGTTGGGACTTATGGGCGCGTGTAGCCCCATTTTTCTCTTTTGGCTGTATCGGATTTTGGGCTATCGTGTCCCACGATGCAAGGCGGCAAAAGATCGCCATGTTCGGGTGGGAACCGTCATGAGTCGTCTCGTCACCAACGACAAAAGCCAGGTGCAGGTGATCGCGCGTGCGGCGACAATTCTGCGTGCGCTGGAAGAAGAAAATGCCGGCCTGAGCCTTGGGCAAATTGCTCAGCGCGTGAACCTCGCCCGCTCCACCGTGCAACGTATCGTCGCTGCGCTGGAAACCGAGAAGCTGGTCATCGCGGCAACGCCAAACGGTCGCGTACGGCTCGGTCCCACGATACTCCGCCTTGCCGCGTCTGTACGCAGCGATTTCATCACGCTGGCACGACCGTTTCTGGAACGCCTTTCCGAGGAACTCCACGAGACCGTCGATCTCTCGACCGTGAAGAAAGATCACCTCGTGTTTATCGATCAGGTTATCGGCTCGCAGCGCTTGCGAGCCGTCTCCGCGGTCGGCGATACCTTTCCGCTCTACTGCACCGCCAACGGCAAAGCCTATTTGGCGCAACTCTCCGATTCCGCGGTCGAAGCGCTGATCGGCCGCGCCTATGAAGCGCGCACGCCAAAGACCCTCACCCGTCTTGATGCGTTGCTTTCCGATCTCAAAACCGTGCGCCGCAACAGCGTCGCCTATGATCGCGAAGAACATACGCTCGGTATCTGCGCCGTCGGTGTTGCGCTGCATGATCCGCTCGGCAACGCCGTCGCCATTTCGGTGCCGGTTCCGAGCCAGCGGTTCGCAAATCGTCAGGCGCTAATCGCAGAGCGCTTGATCGCCACCAAAAACGCACTGGAGAGCCATATGAACTCGGCCGCCGCCTGACACGGCGATCCGACAAAAATTTCGACAACTGGCGCGAACGCGCTCATCGCAAGGGAGGGATGCCGTGGCCAAACGAATTCGCGGTGTGATGTTCGAAGAAAACCTGAAAAACAGCATGGGGCTGGAGTTCTACAACCTGTCTCACCGCTTCGGTTATCAGTCACCGAACTGGCCGTATTTCGAGGACGTCAAGATCGAGCGCATCCACTACATGGCGAAGTCGGGGGTGCTGTCGCAGCGCATCACGACATCGATGCACAACACCACGCATATCGACGCGCCGGCGCACGTCATTCAAGGCACGCCCTTCATCGACGAGGTGCCACTGCCGCACTTCTTCGGCTCAGGCATCGTGGTGTCGATCCCCAAGAACAAATGGGAACCCATCACTGGTGACGATCTGGAAAAAGCCTGCGGCAAGATTGTGCGTCCGCGTGACGTGGTGATCGTCAACACCGGCTGGCACAAATTCTACGAAGACAGCGAAGACTATTTCTGCCGCGCTCCCGGCTTCGTGCCGTCGGCCGGCGAATGGTTCGTCAAGAAGAAGATCAAGGTGGTCGGGCACGACACACAAGCCAACGATCACCCGCTCGCGACCGCCATTGGTCCGCAGCGCAATGGTCCTCTACATCCACATTTGGCCGAGGAATATCGCGAGTGGTCGGGCGGCCGCGACTGGAAAGATGACTTTCCGGAATGGGAACCGGTGCACCGCATCTTGTTCAAAAATGGAATCATGGGCATCGAGAACGTCGGCGGCGACATCGACAAGGTCACCGGCAAGCGTTGTACCTTCGCTTACTTTCCCTGGAACTGGGACCGCGGTGATGGCTGCATCGTGCGACTGGTTGCCATCCTCGATCCGAAACAAAAATTTCGCATCGAAAAGGGGAGTAAATTCTGATGCACGTCAAACGCTTTTCCGATGCCAAACCCTACGAGGCACCCAACCACCGCAACTATACGTCGCTGCGACTTTTCGGCGCCGAGGCCGGCGGCACCAAGGGCCTCGTGTTTGGCTATTCGCACTTCCTCCCCGGCGGTGGCGCGGGTCCTGACGCCTCGCCGCCCGAGAAAGTCTATTTCGTGCTGCGCGGCGAATTGACCGTGATCGTTAATGGCAAGGAGACGGTGCTCAAAGCAAACGACTCCTGCGTGATCGAGCCGAACGAGACGCGCGAGATCATCAACCGCGGGAATGAGGTCTGCTCTATCGTAGTGGCGGTAGCCAATCCACCGAAGTGAGGCGCGTCATGAGCGACTTCCTGAAAAATCCGCTGTCGCTGTTCGATATCAAGGGAAAAACCGCCATTATCACCGGCGCGTCGGGCGCCTTCGGCGCACTGGCAGCAAAGACTTTGGCCGGAGCCGGTGCAAATGTGGTGCTGGCAGCAAGCAAGGCCGATGAACTGAAGAAAGTCGCTGCCGAATGCGAAAAGCTCGGCGGCAAGACCGAGGTTATCGCACTACGCCCAGGCTCCGAGGAAAACTGCGACAAGATCGTGAAGGCTGCGGTCGACAAATTCGGCCGCGTCGACATCCTGGTGGTGGCTTCCGGCCTTAACAAGGTGTCGAAGATCATCGATCAGAGAGTCGAGGATTTCCTCGACGTGATGGATGCCAACGTCAATCAGTCATGGCTGATGGCGCGCGCCGCCGGCAAGCAGATGCTCAAGCAAGGTCAGGGCGGCAAGGTTATCCTCACTTCCTCAGCGCGCGGACTGCTTGGCCATCCGGCCGGTTACACCGCCTATTGCGCGTCGAAGTCGGCGGTGGATGGCATCACCAAGGCGCTTGGCTGCGAATGGGGTGAAACTGGCATCACGGTGAATGCACTGGGGCCGACCGTCTTCCGCTCGCCCCTCACCGCCTGGATGTATGAGGACACCGAGCGGGCGCAGACCGTGCGCAAGGGCTTTCTCGCGCGCGTGCCGAAAGGTCGCCTGGGCGAGCCGGAGGATCTTGCGGGACCGTTGCTGTTCCTCGCCTCCAAGGCGTCGGATTTCTATACCGGCCACGTTCTCTACGCCGATGGCGGATACACGGCGGGATAACCGATGGCGAAGGCGCGCATCGCGGTGATCGGTGCCGGACTGATGGGTCACGGCATCGCTCAGGTGTTCGCGCTCGCTGGGCATGACGTAACAATCTATGATTCGGTCGCGGCCTCGCTCGACAGCGCCAAATCGCGCATCCTGGCGAACTTGAAGGACCTCGGCGACGACCAGAAAGCAATCGAGCGCGTCACGCCTATTTCCGATCTACCCCAAGCCGTGGGTGATGCTGATTACGTGGTCGAGGCGGTACCGGAAGATTTGCCGCTCAAGCAGAAACTGTTTGTAGAAATCGAGAAGCATGCGCGGCGCGAAACAATCCTCGCCAGCAACACTTCGGTAATCCCGATCACCAAGATCATGGAAGGACTCAAGCGCCGCGAGCGCGCGCTCGGCACCCATTGGTGGAATCCGCCCTACCTCGTGCCGCTGGTCGAAGTGATCGAAACCCAGTGGACGTCGCCGCAAGCGGTGGATTTCACGATGAAGCTGCACGCCGCGGCCGGCAAGAAGCCGGCCCATGTGAAGAAGGACGTTCCCGGCTTCATCGGCAATCGCCTGCAACATGCGCTTTGGCGTGAGGCGATCACGCTGGTCGAGCAAGGCATCTGCGATGCCGAGACGGTGGACAATGTGATCAAGGCAGCGTTCGGCCGCAGGCTCGCCGTACTGGGTCCGCTGGAGAACGCCGATATGGTCGGCACGGATCTGACGTTGGCGATCCACAAGACGGTGTTGCCTGATATCGACAGCCGGCCGCGCCCATCGCCCTACCTCGAAAGTCTGGTGAAGGACGGCAAGCTCGGCTTCAAGTCAGGCGAGGGCTTCCGCAAATGGAGCCGGGAGCAGCAAGCCGCACTACGTTCAAAAGTGTTGCAGCATTTAAAAAAAGCGCGCGCCCAGGACGCCTGACGGACGCGCGACGAGGGAGGAGACCATGACTGACCGCTCGACAATCTCGCGCCGCACGCTGGTCAAAATCGGCCTCGGCGCCATTGCCGCTCCCGCCGTTTTGCGTGCGCTTCCGGCCGAAGCGCAGTCACAGGTCATCAAGATCGGGCATGTCAGCCCGAAAACCGGCCCGCTGGCCGGCTTCGGCGAGGCCGACATTTTCATTCTCGACCAGGTGCGCGGCCTACTGAGCGCGGGCCTTAACAACAACGGCAAGACCTACAAGGTCGAGATCATCACGAAGGATAGCCAATCGAGTGGCAGCCGCGCCGCGGAGGTGGCGTCAGAATTGATCCTTGGCGACAGGGTCAATCTCATCGTTGCCTCAGCCACGCCCGACACGACCAACCCGGTGTCCGATCAGGCTGAGGTCAATGAGGTCCCCTGCATCACCACCAACTGCCCGTGGCAGCCCTATTTTTTCGGCCGCAAGGGCGACCCCAAGAAGGGCTTCACGTGGACCTATCATTTCTTCTGGGGTCTCGAAGACGTGATCGCATCGTTCCTTGCGCTGTGGGATGAATTGCCGACCAACAAAGTTGTGGGTGGACTCTTCCCCAACGACGCGGACGGCAACGCCTGGGGTGACCCCAAGCTCGGTCTGCCGCCGGCGCTGGCGGCGGCTGGCTACAAGCTGCATGACCCCGGCCGCTATCAACTGATGAACAACGACTTCACGTCGCAAATTTCCGCGTTCAAAGCGGCGGGCGCCGAGATCGTGACCGGCAACATGATCCCGCC